>JAVKTQ010000020.1 GCA_031460455.1 Sporomusaceae bacterium | reverse complement strand
CGTTGCAGCCGTAGTCGGCCAGAACCATGCCGCAGTAGGGGCCGGCGAGGACACGCGTGAGATCGAGGACGACGATGTCTTTAAGCGGTTTCATGCTGTTTCTTTCCTCCTCAGAATCCGATTATTTGCTATCCAGCCCTAGCGAGGGCATTGGGCAATACCGGTTAAGGCTGTCCCCCCCTTCGCGGGTTTTCGCGTTGGCGCTGACAAACTCGACAATGGAAGCTGTCGGCGTGCCGGGGATAAAGACAGCCGCCACGCCAGCTTCTATGAGGCCGGAAATGTCGGCTTGGGGGATGGCGCCGCCGCCGATGACGAGAACATCTTTCAGGCCTTTGCCCTTGATTATCCTGGCGGTTTTGGGAAACAACGCGTTGTGCATGCCTGACAAAAGCAGCAGGGCGACTGCATCGACGTCTTCTTGCAAAGCGACTTCGGCTACTTGTTCCGGGGTCTGGGGAAATTCGCACAGAATTACCTCGAACCCTGCGCTGCAAAAAGAGCGAGCTACGATTTCGGCGCCGCGATCGTAGCGTTCGAGATCGAGCTTTGCCACTAACACACGAATACGTTTTCCCATGGCATAGCCTCCAATATCTTCGCGGTCAAGGTCACTTGCGCCATGTATTCGCGGTTAAATGCAAATTGGCCGGGTCCCCCGAAACGGAACGATGGTATTTATCGCCGCCATGATTATTCTTAATTTTGTTTTTATTTTAAATTTTTGTTAAATACGCTGGCAATCGAGTTTTGATATCATGACAAAAACAGCTTGCAGGATGCATTTTTACGCAAGCGAAATGCCGAGGATAATCGGCCGGCAGGGGGATATGTAAAATCGCGCGCTATATTCCTAAAAATGGACGGAGGTAACGCGGCAAATTTGTCGAAATGTTCCGCCATACAACATTGAAGGATGATATTGGGATGCTGTTTACGAAATGGGAATTGATTTTCCGCGAGCTATTTGTCGGTTTGGCGTTTTTGTTGATATTTTTTTTCTTGCTGAGCCGGGCCGGATTTTTCCGCAGCGTAATGCAAAAAAACGATACTTCCGCAATCGAAAAAATGGCAATGGCTGCCTTTTTTGGGGTTGTGGGAATATTAGGCAATTATATCGGCGTCCCGACAGACGACGGATTAGCCAACGCGCGGGCGGTCGGCGTCATCGCCGGCGGTCTTGTCGGCGGCCCTATATCCGGATTCGGCGCCGGTCTGATCGCCGGAGTTCACCGTTATTCCCTGGGAGGATTCAGCGTTTTTGCCAGTACATTGTCGACGATTTTAGAGGGTTTGGTCGCCGGCCTGCTCAAAAAAAAATTCCCCCACGGGAGAGAAAAATGGACATATGCGCTGGCATTAAGCTTAATACTGGAAGTTTTCCGGATGGTATCGCTGCTGGTCTTGTCCCGGCCGTTCGAGCAGGCGCTGCACTTAGTATCTAACATAAGTCTGCCGATGCTGATTATGAATCCTGTCGGTGTGGCGGCAATTATCGCCATACTGGAAAATGTCATGCGCGCGCAGGAGAAGGTTGAAGGGTCTGCGGCCAGATTGACACTAAAAATCGCCAGCAATACCGTAACTTTTCTGCGCAAGGGCTTAAACCCCCAATCCGCGCAAAAAACGGCGCAAATCATCTATGAAACAGCCCATACCTTGGCTGCCGTGGCCATAACGGACCGCGACAAGGTTCTGGCGTTTGTCGGCACCGGGGTGGAGCACCATAGTACTTTAATACCGACAACGAGTACAAAACTGTCCATCGCGTTAGGCGAGTGCGAGTACACCATTTATAAGAACCGCAAGGAAATCGGCTGCCACAGGCATGATTGCCCTCTCGGTTCGAAAATTGTCGCTCCCCTAAAGGATAATGACCAGGTAATAGGGACACTGATGATTTATAAGCTCCAGGAAAATGATATCAAGCCGTTCGAGATCGAACTGATCAAGGGCCTGGCTCTGTTGATATCCACGCAACTCGAAATAAGCAAAAGCGAGCATCAGGCGGTTTTGTTAGCCCGGGCGGAGATACAATCCCTGCAGGCCCAGGTAAACCCGCATTTTCTTTTTAACGCGCTCAACACGATCGTCTACTACTGCCGGAAGCAACCGGACGTAGCCCGGGAGCTGTTGATTCATCTGGGCAATTATTACCGCAATAATCTGGCTGCGCCTGATCATTTAATCAGCCTTGATGCTGAGCTGCAGCGCGTGAACGATTATGTGAAAATCGAAACAGCCAGATTTCAGGGAAAGCTTAAGGTAATATACGATATTCCGGGTGAGTGCGCTTGTCAGGTGCCGGCTTTAATTATTCAGCCGATAGTGGAAAATGCAATAAAACATGGCCTGTATAAGAAGCGGGATGGCGGAAAGGTGATTATCTCGGGCCGTGTTGTTGCGCGGAATGTCGTCGTTGTTGTGGAAGACGACGGCGTCGGCATGGATGGAGCGCAGGTGCGCAATGTCCTTAATCCCGATTCCAGCCATATCGGCATAGCTAATGTAAATGCCCGCCTGAAAAGCTTTTATGGCGAGAATTATCAATTGTCGGTTGAAAGCAAGGTTGGCGAGGGTACCAGGGTGACTTTGACGTTTCCGCTTGGAGGGGATGCCGGTAATGCTAAATGCGATAATAGTCGATGATGAGTTTCCTGCCCGCGAAGAGCTGAAAAGCCTGATCAGCGAGTTGCCGAATTTTCGGGTGATCGCGGCTTTCGAGGACGGCAGCGAGGTGATCGAGTATCTAAAAACGCCGAACCAGGCTGATGTCGTCTTCCTTGACGTGCAGATGCGCTGCAAGGATGGCATTACTACAGCATGGGAAATTCTGCAATTGCCGTCCGCCCCTTATATCGTTTTTGTCACCGGGTTCGGCGAATACGCGGTCAAGGCTTTTGAATTAAACGCCGTAGACTATATTATGAAGCCGTATGACGAACGCCGCTTGGCGCAGACAGCTAAAAAGCTGCAAGAACTGCAATTTTCCGAACGTCTCTCCAATGCCAATGTCTGCGATTTTTTTAATAATGCGCTAACATCCAAGAATACAAGGTTTTGTGTTTATCAAAACGGCAAAATGATTATATTGCAGCCCAAGGATATTATCTTCGTTAAATCCGAAGAGATGGGCAAAACGATTATTGTCAGCGAACGCGGCAATTTCCCTACCAGACTGCCCCTGAAAGATTTTGAAGCAAAGCTTGCGTCGACTCAGTTGCTGAGAATCCACAAAAGTTATTTAGTGAACCCGGATAAGGTAAGAGAAATAATTCCCTGGTTCAATAACACTCTTATGCTTGTGCTGGAAGGCTACGAAACAGAGAGAATACCGGTAGCCCGCCACTATATTAAAGATTTCCAGAAAGCCTTTCAAAAAATATAGGCAGGAACTTTATGTGAGCTTTTTCGCGCAGCTTTTGCATCACACGTGCGCGCCTCTACTGCTTCGCGCCGGTGTCGACGCAAAACTTGCACCAAGGCTTATGAGGCATACACGGGCAAGGTTACGCATGATAGGTGCCAAGAGGCTCAGAAAGATATGGTTGAAAAACTTCCTCAGAAAATCGATAGTATGCTGTCGCAATAAAATAAGCGCGGACGGATTAATCCGTCCGCGCCTTTCGAGAGTGTCTCAGATTTTGTGCAAATGGTAATAATATCCACGAAGGAGATGGCCATTTATGCAAAGTGTACAGATGCAGCTCGCCAAAGAATTGGCAAAAGAATGCCGGACCGTCGAGGACATCCATATCAAACTAAAGGAGCTTTTCAAGGACTCTCTGCAGCATATTCTTGAAGCCGAAATGGCGGAGCACTTGGGCTACGACAAGCATAGCCCGGAAGGCGACAACACCGGTAATAGCCGCAACGGGTACAGCAAGAAGACTATAAAATCCAAATACGGATCAACGGAAATTCAGGTTCCTCGTGACCGCAACTCTGAATTTGAGCCTCAGATCATTCAGAAGCATGAGAAAACCGCCAATGCCATCGAAGAGCAAATCATCGGTATGTACGCCAAGGGAATGTCTACCCGCGACATTGAAGACCAGATGCGGGATATCTACGGCATTGACGTGTCGCCTAGCCTAGTTAGCCGAGTTACTGACAAAATCATGCCTCAGGTGGCCGAGTGGCAGTCCCGCCCGCTGGAAAAAGTCTACGCGGTCTTATTCCTAGACGCTATCCATTTCAAAGTCCGCAAAGACAACAGGATTATCAACAAAGCTGCCTACAGCGTTCTTGGCATCAACATGGCCGGTCAGAAAGACATCCTGGGAATATGGATTGGCGAAACGGAAAGTGCCAGCTTTTGGCTCGGTGTATGCAACGAACTGAAGAACCGAGGCATATCAGATATATTAATTGCCTGTAAAGATGGTCTGTCCGGCTTCTCCGAAGCTATTGCCGCTGTATTTCCTCGGACGGAAATCCAACTCTGTGTCATCCACCAAATCCGCAATTCTATGAGGTATGTATCCTACAAAGATCAAGAAGTCATGATGGTCGACCTCAAAAAAGTATACCAGGCCCTTACCTTGGAAGAAGCGGAAATGGCGTTTACAGTGTTTAAAGACCAGTGGGGCAAAAAGCATGCTGCTGTAATCCGCTCCTGGGAAAACAACTGGTTGGAGCTGACGACTTATTTCAAATACCCCCATGAAATCCGCCGAATGATCTATACCACCAACATCATTGAAGGATACCACCGACAACTCAGGAAAGTGACTAAAACAAAAACAGCCTATCCTTCTGATGAAGCTCTTCGCAAGATCATTTATCTGGCAACGGTGGATGCCGCCAAAAAATGGACTATGCCGCTCAGAAACTGGACAGACTGTATTTCACAGCTAGTAATATACTTCGAAGGACGCTTTGATGAGCAGTGGCTATATTAACGAGGCACACCTGAGGGGCAAAGTTGTAGGTAGAACTGCCTCAAAAATAAAACCACCAGTATTAGCTGGTGGTTTTCGCCATATTATTGTGATGATCCTTTGCCGCTTGTCGCCAGTTCTTTGCGGTCAACGAACAAAGGCGGCTCCTCTGCCCAGCCTTTATTAATGAGCAGCCGTATGGCCTCCAATCCGAATTTCATAAGCTCTGCCGAAAGGCGCGCATAGTCGGCGATAACATCAGCTCGGAGACTGGCACCTGCGGCTGCGGCATAAAAACCTAAACGCATATTATTTAAGACAGCGGCATAGAAAAGCATCAATTTATCGGAAAAAGGAGCGACCACAGAATTAAAGACATCGGACTCGACGCTCATGGGCCCTGGGATACCGCTCTCTTTAAGGGGTACGAGCATAACCTCGACGTGCTTGTTGAAGATTTCCACCCTACGTTTGAACAAATCTCGCACATCCACGTCATGGGCGACCTGGCTAAAGCCGGTGATTAAAGCCTTTTCAAAGCCATTGGACTGGGCGTTTAGGAACAGATGGGTAATTTCCATGCAATTTAGGACACGTTGCTGACCGAAAAAAGTTCCAAGATAATCAGTGTTTTTGATGAATTCAGCATGGGTAGGCGCGGTGATATAAGGCGGGCGAACATAAAAGCCTTTTGACAGCATCACCTGAGTCGCCTGATCATCCAGATCGGCGCTTGTCTTTAAACACTGCAGGTAATGCTGGCGGACATCGGCGCGGGAAGAGAGAGACAAGGCAAGACCATAAGCAACCATGCCTGCTTTGGTCATGTTTTTGATGTAGTTTAGATGTGAGGGATCGGAATAAAGTCGAGGCGCGCCCACGTTTACGTCTTTATCGGTAAAGCCGAAGGGTACAGGGAAGCCTTCCTGAGAAAAAAGCGTTTCAATCTTCTGCACATGGGACTGAGAGAGCTGCCTGGCAGTATGTAGAACCGTCTTAATCTGCGTATCCTCCGTTTTTGCTATGAAATATTTCATGACGCAAACGGCCAGACTGTCCATCAAATACTGAGTCCACAGAATGCCAATCTCTGAGGCGGTGAGGCGAATATTATGCGCGGTTGTTGTCACTGTCCTAGCCTCCTTATGGTACCGAGAAAGGGTCTAGTCTAAAGCGATGATTTACCGGAATAAGCCAACTTTTTCCGATCGGGGGCCATAGGCGGCTGTTCAGCCCAACCTCTGTCGATCAATAAACTTATAGCTTCCCAATTGATTTTTTCGATTTCCACCGTGAGACGCGTATAGTCAAGCATCAGGTCTGCCCGAAGACTTGCTCCCATGGCTGAGGCGTAATAGCCAAGAGCCATGTTCATCAGGGCTACAAGATGGTATAGCATGAGCTTGTCCGAAAAAGGCGGTGTGGTCGAAACCGTGATATCCGAATCCAGGCTCATGGGTCCGGGGACGCCACTTTCTTTTAGGGTGGTGTTGAATATTTCAACGTGCTTATCTACTATGTCCGCTGCGCGTACAAATAAATCCCGAAGAACTTCGTCGTGGGCAACCTGGGAAAAGCCGATAAATAAGGCTTTGGCGACGGCATTGGACTGGGCATTGAGAAATAAGTGGGTGATTTCAAGTGAACTAAGCATCCGCTGCTGGCCGAAAAAGCTCCCCAGGAAGTCGGTGCTCTGTATATATTCTGCGTGACCACGAGGGGTGATATACGGGGGACGGACCGCCAGTCCTTTGGATTGCATCACCTTGGTCGCCTGCTCGTCCAGATCGCCGGCGTCCTTTAGAGATTGCATAGACAAGGCACGCTTATCCGCCCGTGTCGTCATCGAGACGGATAGAGCATGAGCTACCATATTGGTTTTAGCGAGGTTTCTGACATAGTTGAGGTGGAAAGGATCGGAAAATAGCCGAGGTGTCTCCATCATTACGTCCTTATCGGTGAACCCGACGGGAAGAGGATATTCTTCCTGCTGCAATATCTTCGTTATGGTATTTAATTGCGAATTCAACATCGACAAAGCTGTGTCAAGGACCGGCTGTATCTCGGTGTCCTTGGTCCTTGCCCGGAAGTATGACAAAGTACACTTTGACAGGCTGCCATTCATGAAGTGAATCCAGAGACTGCCAACCTCAGCGGCTGTGAGACGGATATTGTGCGCGGCTGTGTTCATGTGAGGACCTCCGTGTGAAAATTAGACAGTATTATTCTAAACAGAATAGGAGTATATATTCCGAGCAGCGCTGATCGGAAAAAAGCCACGCATCCAGCGCGCAAATATTAAACCCGTGAAGATATCTTTGATTTCGAGTGTCTCGGTATTTGCGGTGCTCTCCTCACAGCGAGACGCGATAAAAAAAATATGGATATTATTCCATATCAAAGGAATGATATCCATAACTACCTGGCAATGATGAGTATACTGAATCCGACCGTAAAGTATAACTTAGAACACTATATCGATCTTATCTCGTTATGCATGGGGGAACCCATTTACACAAAAACGTATACACTTCCCGCCTTTCGTAAACCTTGTCTTCTATACGGGCCATGGCGCGTGCGACGACTGTAGTAAGTGGCGCCGCGTAGTCAACAAGCAGTGGGCGACGGTTCATGAGCAGGCTGCTCGGCCTGTTCATATACAAGCCTTGCCGTAGTTTTATAAATTCGCTCCCAGCTTATAGGCTTGATTGGGGAAATCCGTCCGCTCGATGGCGCTTCTTGAACCGCACCCGTATGCCATTACCATCCCCGCATCTTCCCAGCCCATATAACGCACCAGAGTCTTGTAATGCTCGGTAAGCGCATTAAAGGTCCAGTCGCTCGAATTATAGGCAGTCGCCATCAGCATCGCTTTTTTGGTTACATGCAATCGGGAATTGTTGGCATAAAAACGGTCGATGACGGTTTTTATCTGGGCCGACATACCGTAATAGTAAAGAGGGGTCACAAAGGCGACAAGCTCTGCTGCCACTAGTTCCGGATTGAGCTTTTCCATCGAATCTTTATATATACAGGGACCATTCATCCCACAGCGGTCGCAGCCAATGCAAGGATGTACATCCTCGAACGCCGCATTAAACCGGAAAACGTCATGGCCGGCTGTTCCAGCTCCTTCGATGAACTTATCCGCCAATAATGCCGATGTACCATCCTTATGCGGACTGCCTGTAATAACGGTAATTTTCATCTTCTTGCCCCTCTCATTATTCCCATTCGTTGCTGCCAGGGCAACTGGCGGTTGTTGCCCTTTGCCCTGCGATGCAAAGCTGCTGCAACCGCCCAGCAGGACAGTTACAAGCCCTGCTCCGGCACCGACGATAAAATCTTTCCTATTCATGGCGCCCCTCCTATTGGTTTAGCACACTTTTTATTTTCCAAACATGCCGACGGCCTGTTTCATCCGCTCGCGAACCTTTACGCGGGCCGGACAGCGCTGTTCGCAGGCGCCGCAGGCCGTGCAGGCGCCGGCATGCCTTGCCAACTTGAGATAGTGGTCTTTGGCTAATTCGTCGCCGGAGGTGACTAAGTCCAGATACTTATTTACGGCAGCGATGTCAATGCCGGCAGGGCAGGGCTGGCAATGGCCGCAGTAAATGCACAGGCCGTTCATATCCTGATGCTGGGCCGCAGCGATAAAAGAATAGTCGCGTTCTCCGCGGGAAGTATTGTAATAAGCCAGGACGCCGGTCAGGTCCGCCATATTGCGCACGCCTGGGAGACACGATATCGTCGCCGGCCTGTCCAATGCGTACTGGATGCACTGATGCACCGACATGGCACGGCCGAATGGCGACGTACCGGCATTGAGGAGGCGTCCGCCGCCATAGGGCTTCATAACCGTTATGGCAACACCGCGCTTTTCACATTCCTGATATAGTTGCCGCCGTTCCTGCGAGATGACCAGTTTACCGTCGGACGGCTCAAAATCATAAGCTGCGTTGACGCTAAGCATAAATAGGTCGATTGCGCCGGTTTCCAAAAAGCGGCGGCAGATGTCGACCGAATGGGAAGAAAAACCGAGATAGCGGATCGTACCGTCCTGCTTCAGTTTTCTGGCATAATCGAAGACGCCGTTAGATATTATCGTCGCAAAATCATCTGCCTGATCGACATAGTGTATAAGGCCGATGTCGCTGTAATCGGTTCCCAGTGTTTTTAACTGTTGCTCAAACCCCTGCCGTACTTGCCGCAAATCGCGCGTCCTGTTGTACACTCCGCCGGGATAATTGACGCCGATATGCATCTGGGTCAGCATCTTATCCCGGCGGCCCTTTAAAGCGCGGCCGATTGCTTCGGCCGGACCGAAATTTGACATGACCGTATCCATAAGGTTTATGCCGTTGTCGCAGGCGTAGGAGACAATATTCTCGATCTGGGCGGCGGAAGATTCATGCAGTACGCTCGACCCCAGGCCGATAGTGCTTATTTTTTCACCGGTGCGAGGCATCGCCCGATATTTGACAGTCTCGGCCAGCTTCTGCACGATCTCGCTGCTGGACGGCGCATTGTCGGAAACCTTAGCCGTAGATGGTGAATTGAGGCTGCATCCCCCGAGCATCAGGCTTACAGCTCCGGCTCCCATTGCCTGTATAAAGTCCCGCCGCTTCATTAGCCTCATCTCTTTCAAGCATTCAAGCTCTGTATTTTTGTAATTCTGTTTTTTGCAGTATCTGTGTCAGGTAATACGCTGCGGCGACATAGCAACCCATAATCGCCGTATAGTCAAAAATGAACCCGGCAAGCGAAGGCTGAGCAGCGTCCCAGCCGATAAAAACATGCTGGAGAAGTAATTTAGAACCGATCTGGCGTGTAAACGAGGCATAGATACCATAGCCGACGATAATCAGTGAAGCTGCGCGGCGCAGGAGGATATAACCAGAAGCTGTGCGCTCGATGCCAAGCCAGCGGCACAGTTTTCCCCAAAGTGCCTTCCAGTGAAAACCGAGATGGATCGCACTGAGGATAAAGCCTGAATAAGCGGACAACGTATGCAGCTCGTGGACCCAAAGATTGCCGCTCAGCGAAAGGGCGGAAAAAACTGTTTGCGAGATGAGCACCCCTGTTACGGTGACCGTCACCATCACGAGCAAAAGCAGAAAGTTGACAACGGTGAGCAGTATCCGATGCAGGCTCGTTTTTCCTCTGCCGATTGCCATGTACCAACGGCGATTCAGGATGTTATGGCCGATGAACAACAGTAGAATAACCACGCCGAGTATTTCATGAATGGCGTTGTCGGTAAAGCGATAATCCATGACAGCCAGGATACACAGCAGCATCACGAGATTCAGGGTGTTTCTGATCATGCCTTCAACCTCTGCAGCCAGTTGGCGATTTCCCCCTGTTTATCTTTTGCCTGGTTATCCCAAACGGCGAATCCGTCCAATACTTTCGCTTGGGGTTGAAGTTCCTGTATAGCTTTGTCGATACCGGAAAGGCCGCTGCCTTTATGGGTGCTGAAAGGAACGATCGTTTTGCCTGCCAGATCGTATTCCGCGAGGAAGGTTCTGACCGGCGGCGCCACCGTATACCACCAAATCGGCGTACCGATGAAGATTACATCGTAGGCGCGTATATCGGCGATTTTATTGGTGATTTTGGGCCTGAATTTAGACGCGACTTCGCCTTTGGCCTGTTGTACGACTTTATCGTAGTTTTGCGGATAGGCATCCTGCGGTTCGATGGCGAAGAAATTCCCGCCGACCTGCCTTTGGATGCTTTCCGCAAAGGCTTTCGTATTGCCCGTGTGGGAAAAATAGGCTATCAGAATCTTTTTATCCGTCCCAACCAGTTGCTCATTCTTATTACCGGTACTTGTACTACTGTCCGTTGCTGCCTGGGCAACAGACTTTTGTTGAGCTTCATTTTTCGACATAAAATTACAACCACCCAACATCATAGTCATGATCCCTGCTCCGGCACCTGCAATGAATAGTCTTCTGTTCATGCGGACCTCCTAAAGTAATAGTCTGATTTTATTCGTCAGCAAACAATCCCATTATTTTGGAAAATCTAGCTTTAGGAAAACCTTATCACTTGGAGTCCACTCACAGTCAAGCATTTTTTAACAATTTTTCTCGCATATAATAGGCCCACGGTTAAGGAAGCTTATGATAGTCCAATGTATCCTCCTTTAAGTAATTGACAGCCGACTCTTAAGATGAAGGGGAACCCCGGCGATAAGTGCGGAGTTCCCTTTCACATTCAAAATACCATTTTCAAGGAGCAGCAAACAGCCCCCTCATCACCCTATTTCAAATACTCGGTAAAGAAGGCTGTGAGCTTGTCAAAGGGGATGATATTTACCCGGTCATACAGATCCACATGGCCTGCGCCCGGAACAATGTAGAGTTCCTTCGGTTCGGCCGCCAGCTTGTAAGCGTCTTCGCTGAACTCTCTGGAGTGAGCGTTCTCACCCGCGATGAAAAGCAGGGGACGAGGAGAAATCATCTCGATGTCGTTGAACGGGTAGAAATTCATGAACTTGATGTTGCTGGTCAGCGTCGGGTGCGTCGTGAGCTTAGGTGACGAGCCAGTGGGAGTGAATTCGCCCCGCGGAGTGCCTTTCCTCTTGCCTACTCTTGTTGCGAGAACCGACACAAGGCTCTCCATCCGCGCTTCGGTTAACCCGACGTTAAGCCCGATGTTAAAATGAGCCTGACGGTGAAGGCCGCGATAGTAACCATTTTAAAAAATGTTATTAAAAACCTATTGACTTCGAGTTAACTCAAAGTTGTAGCATAAGATGTATACCAATAATCGGAACCGTCCTCCGCAAAATTTATACCGGAGAGGGGTAATGACGCATGGCCAGCAAAGTATATTTTGCCAATCTGCGCGCGAGAACCGATAAGACCAACAAAATCAGCAAAATCAGAAACCTTTTCGAGCGTGCCGGGTTCGGCGAGCTTATTCAGCCGGGTGACCTTACGGCGATAAAGCTGACTTTCGGTGAACGCGGCAGCGACGGCTTTATCAATCCCGTTTTTGTCCGTCAGGTGGTGGATAAAGTTAAGGAGAAGGGCGCCAAGCCTTTCCTGACCGACACTAATACGCTCTACTCCGGCAGCCGCCATAACGCTGTCGATCACTTGCTGACCGCCCTGGAACACGGTTTCGATTACACGGTTACCGGGGCGCCGATCATCATCGCCGACGGCTTATGCAGCGAGAATGTTGCCGAAGTACGGATCGACAAAAAACATTTTGCTAAGGTCAAGCTGGCCAGAGACATTGTCAGCGCCGACAGCGCAATCGTCCTTTCCCACTTTAAAGGCCACGAGATGGCGGGGTTCGGCGGAGCGATAAAAAATCTCGCCATGGGCGGGGCACCGGCGGTTGGCAAAAAGGAGCAGCATGCCGCCAAGATTTTTGTCGATCAGCAAAAATGCGTCGGCTGCGGAAAGTGTCGCGAGGTGTGTCCGGAAGCGGCGGTCACCCTGACGGAAAAGAAGGCGCACATCGCCCTGGATAAGTGCATCGGCTGCGGCGAGTGTATGACCGTCTGCCCGGTAAAGGCCATCGGCATGGACTGGCAGACCGACCTCGCCGCTATGCTTGAGCGGCTGACCGAATACGGCTACGGCTTTGCCAAAGCTCATGAAAAGCGGATAGGTTATATAAACTTTCTGCTCAATATCACGCCGGATTGCGACTGCGCCTCGTGGAGCGATGCGCCGATTGTCCCCGATATCGGTTTTTTGGCGTCGACAGATCCTGTGGCCATCGATCAGGCGAGCTTCGATCTGGTTAACAAGCAGCTAGGCATCGCCAATACGTTTCTTTCCGCCAATTGGGAGGCCGACGCGGACAAGTTTCACGGTCTGCGCTCTCATATTGATGCAACTGTCCAGCTTAGATACGGCGAAGAAATCGGCATGGGCAGCCGCGAGTATGAATTGATTGCCTTGTAGGCGAAAAAGTAAAAAGGAGTGGAGAAATGGCGACATCGGATAACCATGAAGGGAAAAAGACCGGTGATTTTACCAGGCGTGATTTTTTAAAGGCGGCCGGCGGCACGATGGCCCTGGCGGCGATCCCCTCGTTTCTGCAGTTATCGGCGCACGCCCAGGCGAGTGGGCAGCCACAAGTGACCTGGGATGGCTCGCATGCGGTATCGCCGCATGACCCGAACAAGCCGGTTGTCTATTTTACCAGGGACTTAAGCGCGGAAGGCGTTCAAAAGATTTATGAAAAGATTAACAAGGGAGTTACCGGCAGAGTCGGGATTAAACTGCATACCGGCGAACCGCATGGACCGAATCTCTTGCCGATCGAGTACATCAAAAACCTGCAAAGCAAGATTCCCGGCAGCGCCATCGTCGAGTGCAACGTGCTTTACAAAGGTCCGCGCCGGGAAACGGCGACGCACCGCGAAACAATCAAGACCAACGGCTTCGATTTCTGTCCCGTCGACATCCTCGACGCCGATGGCGATGTAATGCTGCCGGTAGTAGGATTGAAAGAATTTCTCGACCAATACATGGATAATTTCCAGGGCCCCTACCCTTTTGAGCGGGGAGTTCATCTTCACGAGGTCGCAATAGGCAAGAACGTCCTCAAATATGATTCGCTGCTGGTTTATACGCATTTCAAGGGCCATACCATGGGCGGTTTCGGCGGCTCCTTAAAGAACATCGGCATCGGCATGGCCTCCGGCAAAGTAGGTAAGAGAATGATCCATGGGGAAGGCTGGCTGGGGGGCAACGGATTCCATGAACGGATGGTGGAATCCGGCAAGGCTATAACCGAGCATTTCAAAGGTCATATCGCCTACATCAACGTTCTGAAAAACATCTCCGTCGACTGTGACTGCGCGGGGGCCAGCGCCGCCAAACCGACTTGCGACGATATCGGAATAATCGGTTCAACGGATATACTTGCTGCCGACCAGGCGTGCATCGACCTCATCTATCAGCTGCCTGCCAGCGAGCGCCGCGATATCGTCGAACGCATCGAATCCCGCAGCGGCCTCCATCAGCTCGAATATATGGAAGCATTGGGCATGGGCAGCCGGGAATACAATCTGATCGAAATTTGAGGTGCTAAATATGACCACGTCCGGGACAACCAGCTCTCTACACGTTATTCGCGCCGGCTCGCAGCCTTCCGTCAAGGGCCCTGCCGCATATTTTACCGGCAATGTGCGTATCGACCCTCTATTTGATGCCAACGATTCGGCCCCCTTTTCCGCTGCTTACGTTACGTTCGAGCCGGGCGCCCGAACCGCCTGGCATACCCATCCGACCGGGCAGCGCCTTGTAGTTACCGCCGGCGCCGGCCTGATTCAGGAGCGGGGTGGTCCTATCGTCGAGATTCGGCCAGGCGATGTCGTCTGGTGGGCGCCTGGAGTCAAGCATTGGCACGGCGCCTCGCCAACCACGGCGATGACGCATATCGCCCTCACGGGAGTGCTCGACGGCCAAGCCGCCGTATGGCTGGAGCAGGTCGGCGACAGGCAATACGAAGTAAAGCACCCTTAAAAAACGGACCGGATGTAAGAAAACAGGCTCGAATAGAGCCTGTTTTCTTACATCTTAAAGCTTCATTTTGCAGTAATATGTTCGACCTTTTCCCACCAGCGGGAAAACAACTGCTGTTGGTTCGCAAGGTCTACCGACTCCCCGATCATCGGGGTAACAAGCCTGTACCCTCTACTGGCGCTAGCCGCGGTAATACGCTTGAACGGCTCATCCCACGGGTGGTTGGCGATCGAGAACTTGCCTGAGTGCCCCGGCAACAACGCCTTGGCTTTCAGATCTTCGGCGGCTTGCGCTGCCTCTTCCGGCATCATGTGGATATACGGCCAGTTTCTGTCGTACTGGCCGTTTTCCATAATTGCCAGGTCGAATCCGTTGAGCATCTCGCCAATCTGCTTGAAATGCGGCCCATAGCCGCCGTCGCCGCTGTAAAATATACGGCGCTCAGGCGTTACCAGGGCGAAGCCGGTCCACAAAGTCTTGTTTCTGGTTAATAGACGGCCGGAAAAATGGCGTGACGGCAATACATGGACGGTGAAGCCATCGCCAAATTCCAGCGCCGTAAACCAGTCGACCTCATGGACGAGCTTTTGCTCAAAGCCCCATTCCGCGAAATACGACCCAACACCCAAACCGCAGACAACAGCTTTGACCTTGGGCTTCAGGGCCATAATCGTGGGATAGTCCAGATGGTCCCAATGATCGTGGGAAATGAGCAGATAATCGATTTCCGGCATATCCTCGGCCGTATATTGATTCGTCCCGGCAAACGCCTTGTTGGCGAAAGAAACAGGCGCCGCAGAAGGACTGAACACCGGATCGATCAGAACCCTCTTGCCGCCAAGCTGGATATAGTACGACGAATGGCCAAGCCAGACAACCTCATCCCGCCCTTTGTCCAGGCTCTTCAAGTCTGTTTTTACGGCAGGAATGGAAGCTGTCGGTATCAGCCGCTCTTTCTTCTCAAACAGAAAGTACCACCATACGGAAGCAGTGTTGTTTCCTGAGCTGAATTGAGGAGTGGGCATCAGATTCCGAAATTTCCCGTCAGCGTAATTAGGCGAGTTTCGGATGCTTTCAAGGCGGGCGCCATGGGGCAATGTTCCGAACTTAGGCTGCCGGATATAAAAGCCTACACCGATCGACAAGATGACAATACCTATTACCAAGGCCAATAGCATTTTTCTTACCCATCTCTTCATGAAATTCTCCGAACATAATCTACACGGTGCAAAAAACACCGGGCACATTTGCTTTTATATATTTTACCTCAAAACTAATTCTCAGGTGTGCCGAGCGCTTTTTCCGCTTCGACTATTTTATCGTCAAATATGGCAATTTTATAATCCAGGCGTTCAAGGGTGGTCTGCATGTCTTCCATTCTTTTGAGCAGCAGCCTGCGTTGCTCGATAAAAAGCGCCTTTCTTGCTTTGAGGGTCTCGTCGCCCTGCTGATACAGCGCAACATACTCAATTAATACCTCTATCGGCAAACCCGCCCCTCGCATGCATTTGATAAATTCGACCCAATTGCAGTCTATGTCCGTAAAATCCCTGATACCGCTCTTATTACGGTTCACGCGGGGGATAAGCCCGATGCGTTCGTAATAGCGGATAGTGTCCTGGGGCATATCGAATTTCTCGCTCACTTCCGAAATCGTCATGATTTCCACCTCCCGATATCCGTATTATAATGCTTGGAGTCAACTCCAAGTCAAGACTAATTCGAAAAAACTTGTTTCTTGATCACTGCTTCCCCCATCACGTCCCACAAAAACACAAAAACCCGCCATTTATGGCGAGTTTTTGGCGATTAAAAAATTAGTTTGACTCCCCGCCCCAGTATTTCTGGCAATGTAGCCCGTACTTATCTAACTTCCGATAAAGTGTATTGCGGGAAATCCCGATTGATTTCGCGGCCTCCGAAACATTACCTTTGGCAGCATTCAATGCCCGGGCGATAGTCTGTTTCTCGCGCTGTTCAAATCCTTCGGGGCTTATTTTCGTCAGACCCGGCTGGTATTCGAGAATCTCACCGGGCAGCAGATCGGGAGTAATCTGCGAACTATCCGAATATACTACAGCCTTCTCGATAACATTCGCCAGCTCGCGGATATTGCCCGGCCAATTATACTGGTACAACAGGTTGCGCGTCTCCTGGGTAATGGTCGTCTTATCCAGCCCGTAGAGCTGCGAATAAAAATCCACATAATACTCTGCTATCGGCAGAATATCCTCTTTTCTGTTGCTTAGAGGCGGTAGCGTAATGCGAATCACGTTCAAACGATAATACAAGTCCCTCCGAAATAACCCATCGGCAACTAGCTGCTGGAGATCGCGGTTGGTCGCCGCAATGATTCGCACGTCGACTGTTTTCGCTTGGCGCCCCCCGACGCGGGTGACGGTTCTATCCTGCAGAAAACGCAATAGGCTGATTTGCATTTCCAGAGGCATCTCCCCGATCTCATCCAACAGTATTGTGCCACCGTCGGCCGCCTCGAATTTTCCGACCTGACCGCCCTTTTTTCCGCCGGTGAAAGCCCCCTCCTCGTACCCGAAAAGCTCGCTTTGCAGAATCTCCCGCGGAATCGAGCCGCAATTGATGGCGATGAAAGGTTTCGATGCCCTGGCGCTGGCATTGTGGATGGCCCGAGCGAACACCTCCTTGCCGGTACCGCTCTCCCCGTCTATCAATACATTCGTGGGGACTTTGGCCGCGCGCCTGGCCGTAGCAAGCAGTTTTGCATGCTCGGCGCTCCGCCCGACGATTCTTTCAAATGTATCTATATTCTTTTTTAAGTTCACAACTTTGGCGCGTTTTACCGGCGATTCGACGATGCTGAAAAGGAGGATAGTATGCTCCTGATTATTCAGCCATTTTATCGTTTTGTTATTCTGCAAATAACAATTGTACTTTAGACCAGCTGTATCTATCTTGAACACATCTTTGTTTCCGTATGTCCCGTCGGAAATGATCTCTTCCAGCTTTATGCCGAACTGGTGACAATGCTTGCCGACGATATCCTCTCCATCCGGCAGCCCGAGAAGTTCTTTGAAACTATCGTTGCAATTGGCAATCTTACCTTTTGAATCAACAACAAGCACGTGGTAATTTGCGTAGTTCACCATTTTGGTAAAAAGCGGGTGATATACAACCGACTTCTTGCTGGCAGCGGCCGGGTTTTTGAGAAGGTCCTCGATTAGGTGCGCAGCGGTTTCCACAAGTTCAAGCGGTTGCTCGGGAATCTTGCCGTAATTATTGTAAAGGGAGATTACCCCTATCAGATTGCCGTTACGGTCCTTTATTGGTGCGGCGCCCCCGAAACAAGTCTGATAGCAGGCTTTGTACAATTCGGTTCCGCCCATCTCCAAAGGCTTCTCTTCAACCAATACGGTCGATGAAATACTTGTACCGATTATAGACTCACAAAGCCTCTTCTTAAGCGGTATCGGGTATGAACAGACCCTAGTGCACAAGGCTAAAACTACTCCGGTCTTTTCCATGAGATGAACCAGGTTATCCTCATAAAGGTGGCCATTTGTCGCGTAAACATACTGCATCACCGGTTCGGCGAATCTTACCAATTCCTCATTTTCTTTTAAAACTGCATTGAATTGCTCGTCATCCAACGGTTCGGGCCTTGGTGTCCAGGGATTAATCGACCGGCTCCTTTTCCAGGAGTTCTCTATCTCTATTCTGACGGTATTGGGCAAAATACGTCCCGTGTTGATGAAAACTTGATATGCCTCGTTAATTTTGCTCCAGTCGTTGTTTTTTAGTACTTCCATATCAACCTCCTGATCACAGCAACCCCAGGCCGGCCATAACTTTTGTTTTTATTCGTATAACAATTCTCTACATTACATAGACATTCCTTTGTTATTGTTGGCGGAAAAAAACGGCCGGAGATATCCAGCCGCTGTGCGAACCCCTTATTCAAACTATTAATCAGAGCTTGCCGGATATGCCTTCGATATCGCTGGCCGATGAAGCCAACTGCTGCATCGATGCCGATACTTCTTCGGTCGCCGCCGCCTGTCGCTCGCCCAGCTGCGCCGTCCGGATAATGATATCGACCATCAGTTCATTCTCCTGGCGGATAGTGTTTAGAATATCCTTAATGTCGGTAACGGCTTGCGAACTGTTGTCCGCCATCTTGCGAATCTCCTCGGCAACAACGGCGAACCCCCGGCCGTGCTCGCCGGCCCTCGCGGCTTCAATGGCGGCGTTTAGTCCCAACAAGTTGGAGTTGGCCGATATCTCTCTGATGAAATGCAGTATGTCATCCGTTTTCTTAATTTCTTGCAGAATCCGTTCGCCGCCACCCTTGGCGGTCGCCAGGTCTTGAGAGAGTTGGCCCGCCGTAGCGGCCAGTTCTTGTGCGGTTGCAGTCAGCTGTTCGGCCGTAGCAGCTATCGATTGGGCGGATTCATGCAGAATCTGCTGAGTTTCTATGCTCGTGGCCGTAATAATGACGCCGACGATCTGATCGTTTTCTACTATCGGAATACTGGTGCTTTTTATCGTAATGCCATAGATCTCTTTGGGGAGAACTCTGCGAATGACCCTTTCTGTTCTTAAACATTCCATGCCTGAGCCTTTTTCAGCGATTTTTGATCCGAGCTTCAAGTCGCCGCCAAAGGTTTTCGCCTTAAGGTAATATAGTATCGTACCCTCGGCATCGGCGATCGTAATACTCGAATCCAGCGTGCTGATCTGCTGGTAGAACGGAGCCGACGCAACAACCGAGTCGATTACCCCCATACATGTTTTCACCTCTTTTGCTTTGCGGCCAGCACAAGACACATGATCCCGCCGAGAACGCCCCAACCGACCATGAACATCAAGCCGCCGACATAGCTGCCGGTAAGCGCAATGAATACGCCGACCATCACCGGCGCCGCCGCCGATATACCGCTGGATACGCCGCTCATGAGCCCCGAGCCGGTACCGATCACTTTACCCGGCAATATTTGCTGCAGCAGCAGCCAGGCGCAGGGCGTCCCCATCGCCAACGTACCGATGCCGAGGGAAATTAGCCAGGTGGCGGCCATGCTGCTCTCCGCAAAGGCGCCGAAGTAGATAAAGACCGCCGAACCGAAAAGCCCCGCCGCATAGAACTGGGCCGGATAGCGCCACTTGTCCACTGCGTAGCCGGCGGCGAGTTTGACGATGATCGCGAATACATATGGCAGGGTCGACCATAGTCCCATCGCCGCCCAACTGAAACCCCTGGCCTCTTTAAGATAGGCAGGCAGCCATGTTACCGTCCCCCACCAGATGGAGCTAGTGCCAGAGTAAGCCAGCACCAGCAGCCAGACGCGATAATCGCGAACAATCATCATCAGGTTTTCCTTCACGCCGCCCTTGTCGAACCTGGCCTCCTTTTCCTTCTCTTCCCGGAGCGCCGCTTCGATGTAGTCCAGCTCAGCTTTGCCGATTCCTTTGTATTGGTGCGGATGGTCGGCAGTATACTTCCATAAAAGGATTACCGGTATTACGCCCAGCGCCGCCAGCAGGTAGAAGTTGGCGCGCCAGCCGAATGAGGTGATCGCCCAGGCAACGAGGGGGACGCCGAGCAGCGGCCCGACGTTTACGCCGAGCAGCCAGATCGCGTTGGCTTTGCCCCGCTCGTGCAGGGGGAACCAGTTCTTGACGAATTTGCTCAGCATGGGAAAATGCATCGATTCGCCGAAGCCCAGCAGAACCCGGGACACGAGCATCGAGGCGAAAGCGGCCGCCAGTCCGCCCCATATCAAGGCGACCGTCCAGAGCAAGATGGATATTATCATCGTCTTGCGCGGTCCGAGCCAGTCGCCGAGAGGGCTCAACACGACACTGCCGATCCCGAAACAGATAAGGAATACCGACATGAGCATCCCTTTTCCCACCGGGTCGTCGGCGATACCCATGTCGACGAGGAACGTCCGGTCCGCGACAAGCACGGAGACGTTGACCCGGTCGATGTACGCTACGAGAAGGGTAATCAACAGTATCACCGCAAGCTTGTGTCTCACACGGGTTTGCGAGTTTGCCGGATTTAGATCGAAGGCATCTGGCTGTGGTTTATCCAATATAACATGCCCCCTTCAGATCGATTCCTGCACTAAAGCAAGGCTTTGAGCACATGAAATATACTTGTCTTACTTCGCCTGCCCCAGCTGCGGGGCGAAGGCTGGCAACAGCCTCTCCAGGCGCGCGCTTTCGTGGCGTAGCCACGATATTCTTTCTCTGAGGCTTTTCTTGTTGTCGATCAGTTTGTAAACGTTCCTGGCCGGCGGTTCAACGACCTGGATGTCGCTGTTGCCCGGCAGCCCCAGCAGGCGCTGCCGCGCTCTAGCGAACACGCCGGCAGCATCTTGCGACGAGAAAGCCGGGGCAAACTCGTCGCCGGGGAGCCAAGACACCCATTCCGAGTCCGCCGTCCGCGCAACAAAAAACATTGGCGCCTGGAGGCGGGCAAACTCGGCGCATTCGCCGATATCGGCGCTTAGCTTCCTTACAGGGACTTGCGCACTGACATAATTCATCACTTGAAGGTAGTCGGCGACAATCTTCCTCAACCGCGAGGAATACAACAGCAGCGGTAATCCGGCCGCGGCGTCGTCGACGGCTCCTGCAACACGGGCGAAGGTCGCCACGGCGCCCTCTCGGCGGTCAATGCTGCTGCTCCATACGCGCTCGTGAACCGCGCCGCCGTCGATCCGCCGCGCGGTGAACCCATTTGCCGCAAGCTGCGAGGTGATCGCCTCCATGGTGTTGTAAAAGGTGGCCCGCACGGTCAACTGCAACGTGCCGACCGCCGTCTGGACCGCCGCTGCCGTTATTTTGTCGGCGCAGATGACAGCGCCGTCATTGAAAGACACCCGGCGTGAATACCACACCGTTTCCGGGGCGAGCAGCTTCGCAATTTCGTCGCTGGTGTATTTCCTGTATCTGAGTTGTTCGAGTGACAAAAGCCCGCCCCCTTTGCAGAATGTTCACACGGCAATCCGGCGTAACCGCCGCTTCGCCAGAATCCGCCGTTACTTGATCAGGCCAGTAAGTTTCCACACCGGTACGCTGACCATTATGCCGATCAGTGAGATGACCATATAAGCCACGGACAGCTTAATCATCTGCTTGTGACTGACAAGTTCGCCGTTCCCGGACAGGTAGAAGGCCGTGACGTATTGGATGTTCTGGTACATCACCGTCCAGACGTTAATCGCGACATAGGAGGTGAAAGCGATTATCCAGGGGCTTATGCCCGCCTTTACGGCGAACGGGCTCAGTAACAGCGTGAATATCGTTATGGTCGCCAGTTGGGAGGCCAAAACGTATCTGATAACGTAAATCACGACGCACATGACCGTGAAAAAGACAAGGATGTTTTGCGATATTACCGGCACTACGTATGCCCCCATCAGGTCGCCTATCCACTTGTCGATTTTGAGCATCGGAAAGACCACGGAGAGGTTCAGGATGCCGCCCATGAACACTGCCGCATCCCAGGGGATGGCTGCCCGGAAACTGGTGCGGTCGAACAGGTTGAAAGCCAGAAGCACACCCATCGAAGTCAGTGCGACGATAGCGGAATTTACCCCGTGGAGTTTCTCGGTCATCCAGAACAGCAGCGTAAGCGCCAGCACAACGGTGACGATTATTTCGCCTTTCTTCATCGGCCCGAGCGCCGCTATCTGTTCCTTGATCAACTCCGGCGATAAGCGTTTGTCTTCGGCTGGTTTATAAAGCACCAGTATTGCCAAATAGCTTAGCACCAGCAGCGTAATACCCCATGGTAGAGCATTGATGAACCAGTTGGTCCATGTCATTTGAGCCTGGATGTCTTTGGGCAGCAGTCCGTTGACCGCATAGCCCATGAACGATCCGCTGATAAACAATGGATGGATGCAGCCCAGCGAAACGTACATCGCGCTGAAGATACCGGCCGCGCCGGCGCTTTTCCGCGCATAGCCCATGTTGTCGCTGATCGCAGTGGCGAAAGGCGCAACAACGGCGATTTTAGCGTTTGAGGAGGGGATAAGCGGGGTCAGAACAGTGCCGGTGACCAATAAAGCCAGCGTCTGCCCTTTGAAAGTCAGCGGAAACTTGCTCATCACAAGCAGGGCAATTCTGTTAAGCAGGCCGCTTTTACCGACCGCCACCGCGATTCCCAGCGCCCCGATAAGCAGCCAGAAGATAGTGTTGGAGAATGATGAAAAAGCGACTGTAAAAGGCACGACTTTAAAAAGTGCCCAAGCTGCGCACATGAATATGCACGTGACGTAATCCGGGAAAACATCAGCCATCCACCACACAACGGTGCATAAGAATATCGCTACAGCCCACATCGCTTTTTCCGTTAAGCCCGGAAAAACAGGCAAGTTAGCGAACCAAAGGGCTATAGCTATGCCTAAGACCCCCCCGATCAATTTCCAGTTCATTCCGGATTTTTTCTTTTCCGTTGCGACGGCGCCAGTTCCGCTCTTACTAGGCTCAGCCACGTCGTTACCTCCTCTAATATCTTGATAGGGGAGCCAGATATCAGCCGAAACCAATATCTGACTCTAAATAAACCTACCTTGTTTTTGGGAATATCGTTCTGGCGATAACCATCTTCTGTATTTCACTTGTACCTTCTACTATGGGCAGAATTCTGGCATCACGGTAATAGCGTTCGATGTCGCCGTCTTTGGTCAGTCCGAAGCCGCCACAGATTTGAATCGCCCTGTCGGCTACGTGGCAGCACATTTCGGTTGCGTACAGCTTAGCTATCGACGCTTCGGTGGAATAAGGCTTCTTGGCATCGGCGAGTTCGGCGGTAGAATAGATCATCGCTCGGGCTACCTGGATTTCCTTCAGCATATCGGCGGCATAATGCTGAATCACCTGGAATTCCGCTATGGGTTTACCAAACTGAACGCGCTGCTTCGCATAAGCCACAGCCCGCTCAAACACGCCCTGAGCCATACCCAGCGCGATGGCGGCGACGATGACACGCCCGCAATCCAAAGCAGACAGCACGACCCGGAGCCCTTTGTTTTCTTCACCCATCATATTTTTGGCAGGGACACGGCAATTTGTGAGGTTGATCTCCCCTGTTTCGGAACCATGGAGGCCGATCTTCTCGAACATGGCGCCAACGGAATAGCCGGGAAACTTTTTCTCGACAATAAACGCCGAAATGCCGCCGGGAGCAGTCTCATTGGTCCGCGCCGACACCAGGAAAGCATCGTTGCTCTTGGCGCCGCTGATCCAAATTTTCGTTCCGTTCAGTACCCACTCGTCGCCGTCTTTGACGGCAGTAGTCTGAATAGCCGAAGCATCCGAGCCGGCCGCGGCCTCCGTGAAAGCGAAGCCCATCTTGTAAGACCCGGTCGCCAAGTCTTCCAAAAACCGCTCTTTCTGTTCCTGGCTGCCCGCCTTCCACATGGGGATGGCCATCATGTTGTTGGCCAACGACCCGCCGATATAACCCTCTTTTGCCAGCTCCTCAACGACCAGCACCTGAGTTTTGAGCCCCAGGCCCAAGCCGCCCCATTCCTCCGGAATCATGATTCCCCGGAATCCCAGTTCGGCCGCCTTGTCCATCAGATCCATCGGGCGCTCGTCCGTCTCTTCGATTTGCCTGATACGAGGGCGAATCTCCCTCACCGCGAATTCGCGGGCCGTGCTCACGATCAGCTCTTGCTCTTCCGTTAATACCATTGTCATCGTAATTACTCCTTCCTTTATCCCCAGCGAAATTCGACACCTAAAGTGCCTACAGGAAATTCCCATTTTTCCAGGATCGTGTTGCCGCAAAGCACCCGGCAAGTCCCGCATTCCAAACAGCCGGCATAGTCGAAGAGAACCGCTCCTTTTTCATCGACCTTGTAGAGCCCGGCCGGGCAGGCGAGAATTAACTTTGCTAGCTCGTTCCGGTCAGGATCGGCTTTCAGGACGATGTGGGCGTTTTCCTCATCCACGTAGAATTTATCCAAGCCAAGCTTTTGATCTACGTTTACACCGCTCATAGCGCCCGCACCCCTTTCCAGCCGTCTTTCATTACGTTGGCAATGCCGATTCTCTGCACATGCTTAAACATATTTTTCATAAGCGGCTTGGCTGGTTGGCCGTTGACGACAAACATATCGGCCAGCATATCGGCTGCCATCCGGGGATAGCCTGCGAAGATACGCGGCGTTTCCTCCAGGAAGTGGGGGAACTTTTTGTATAGGTCCAAATCCTGCATGAGATAGCTGTTGTCGAGGTTTGTCCGGTACACTTTTAGGGCGCTCTCACTGTAGTCCTGTTTTTCTTTTGCCGCCAGCACGGCTTTGGCCGCACACTCGGCGGAGGTGACAGCCAGATCCATACCCCTTACCGCATAACCAATGTTGATGCAGAAACCGGCGGCATCGCCGATCACCAGCACACCGTCACCGACTAGCTTGGGAACCATCTTCAGGCCGCCTTCCGGCACCAAGTGGCCCGAGTACTCAATGAGTTTGCCCCCTTTGAGCAGTGGTTCGATGGCGGGATGCTGCTTGAAGTCTTCCAGCATCTGCGGCACTGATTTATTTGCCTTGATCAAATCGCCGAGCGTGCATACAATGCCGAAGGATAGGCTGCTTTTATTTGTGTACAGGAATCCGCCGCCCACTCTTCCACCCGAAGGCGTGCCGGCAAAGAGCCAGGCCGTGCCTTCGCCGTTCCGGCAATTAAAGCGGTCATTGATGACTTCAGTCGGCAGTTCGATAATTTCCTTTGCCCCTACGGCAACCTGGTCTGGCTTCAGTTCGCCGCGGAAGCCGATCTTTTGCGCCAGGAGCGAGTTTACGCCATCGGCAAGGATCGTGACATTGGCCTCCAACTCATCCTCACCGGCAATGACGCCGCAGACCTTGCCGTCTCTGACAATCAGATCGTCAACCCTAATGCCGCTGATAATCTGAACGCCCGCTTCTTCGGCTTTCTGGGCCAGCCATTGGTCGAGAACGCTGCGCAGAACCGAATATGAGTCGCTCCCCTGTTTGCCCAAGGCGTCCGAATAAAAATCCAAAGTTACATTGCTTTCTTCGGTCATGAGGCTGATTTTTTCCCTGGTGATCTTCCTTTCCACCGGGGCCTCCTGACCAAAATTCGGGAAAATCTTTTCCAGGCTATGGCTGTAGATTCGCCCGCCGCTGACATTTTTGCTGCCGGCGAAATTTCCTCGTTCGACAAGCAGAACTTCCAGGCCTTCCCTGGCCAGCAGATAGCTCGCTATAGTGCCGGCTACTCCGCCACCCACGATTATCGCATCAAATTTTTCTTCAGCCATTTTTACACCCTTTCAGTCTTGCCTTGCGCAGCTATTTCAATTGTTTGACCAATGCGGGCACCACCTTGTACAGGTCGCCGACGATGCCGTAATCAGCCTGCTTGAAAATCGGCGCGTTTTTGTCTTTGTTGATGGCAATGATTGTTTTTGCTCTGTTAACGCCGACCATATGCTGGATCTGACCGGAAATGCCCACCGCAACATATACTTCGGGTGCGATCATAAGCCCGGATACCCCGATATACGCCTCTTTGGGCAGCCATTTTTCAGCTTCGGCGATCGGCCTCGAACACCCGACTTCACCATTGACCGCATCGGCAAACTCCCGGATCATTGCCAAGTCTTCTTCTTTGCCCACCCCGCGGCCGACACCGATGACCCGCTTAGCACTGGGAAGATTTACGGATACTTTAGGCTTCTTCTGTCTGCCGACAACTTTGATTTTCGCGCTTGGTTCCACAAAAGCAACTGTTTCCACGGCTCCTTGCACCGGTGCGGCCGTCGAGGCGACCAGGACTCCGGGGCCGACCATCGCGATCATTGTACCGCTGGCAGCCTTTTCTTTCCGGATCGCCATCCCGCCGTAGACCATGCGTTTGGTTTCCAGGCCGGCTGATATCTCCATGATATCGGTAATAACGCTGGTGCCTTTCATCGCCGCAATCCGGCCGGCAATAACTTTGCACCGCTTTGTCGGCTCTACCATCAGCAGCGCGGCTCCCGCTTTATCCATGATGGCGGCAACCGATTCCGTATAATCTTCGAGCATAACGTCAGCCTGTGCCGGGATGGAGTAGACTTTATCCGCATCAACGGGAACGTCTAGGGCACCGATAACAATAGCCTCAACCTGAGTCCCCAAAGCGCGTGCACCGCTGCACAGTTCAGCGAGAGCAGCGTTTCGCTCGGCAAATACCAAAATCTTCATTGTTTCGACCACCTTTACTTCAGCTCTTTGGCGATTTTTTCAAGGAATTTCTGCACTGCCTCATCGGAATCGCCCTCGACGATTTCCTGCTTACGGTCTGTTTGCTTGGGCGCCTTCGTTTCTATAGTCTCGATAGATTTTACCGGGCTGGATAGGCCGATATCGGCTCCCGTCCAGGTAGTAGATTCTTTTTTACCGGCTGCCAGGATTTGCTTCATGCTTGGGATGCGCGGCAGATTGATATCCGAGGTAACCGATATTACAGCCGGCAAAGCAATTTCCAAGGTTTCCACTTCGTCTTCCAGCGTACGCTCAACGATAACGTGCTGGCCTTCCAAGGTCACTTTGCTAACACTGTTAATGGTCGGGACGTTCAGCATTTGGCCCAATTGAACACCAACCTGCTGTGCATAGAGGTCGGCCGAGCCTTCGCCGCAGAGGACCAGATCGTAGACGCCGATTTTTGCGATTGCCGCTTGCAAAACTGCCGCAGTCTGATACGTGTCCATGTCGGCCAACCCATTGTCCGCCACCAGATACAGACTTTCCGGCCCCCGGGATAAGGCATTCTTCTTCAATTTGGACTCATCAATGTTTGCTGCCCCGGCGCTAAGGCCGACCAGGTTGGCGCCATGGGCTTCAGCCAACTGGGCCCCAACCTCGATCGCGTTCAAATCATACGCGCTGATCGTCAGCTTGGCTCTCTCGAACGACAGAGAGCCGCTGGAATTCACTTCAATGTCTTGCTCTTCAGGCACCACTTTAAAGCAGGTTATAATTTGCATGTTCACACCTCAGCTTAAATATTCGGGTCCGCTTCTTCGATTATTTATATTGCTTCAGCAATGCCCTGCCGGCGATATGGATCATAATCTGGTCTGTGCCGCCGCCGATCCGGTTCACGCGGCTGTCGCGCCAAAGCCTGGCCACCCGGTGGTCGGCATAACCGATCCCTCCCAGAATCTGCATGGCATCGTCGATGACCTCAAAAGCCGACTGAGCGCAATATAGTTTCGCCAGAGCCACCGAGGTATTGATGGTAATTCCGTTGTCTTTTTCCCAGGCTGTTTGATAGACAAGGTTTTTCATGTTTTTGATCTTGATGGCCATATAAACGAGCTTTTCCTGGATGAGCTGGAAACTGCCGATTGGTTTGCCGAACTGCATCCGCTGGTTTGCATAGCGGGCCGCATCTTCGAAGGCGCATTCTGCCTGACCCAAAGAACCGGCCGCCATCTGCAGGCGTTCAATTTCGAAGTTGTGCATCAGATTCTTGAAGCCTTCGCCCTCTTTGCCGACCATGTCTTTTTCTTCGATCTCAACATTATCAAGATACACCTCACAGGTGTTCTTCATATGCCAGCCCACTTTTTTAAGAGGCTCAATCTTTACGCCCGGCGCGGTCATCGGCACCCACCATAATGTACAGGCTTCATAAGCCGATTTCGTGCTTTCCGGGTCTTTTGTCATGCACAGCATGTAAGGAACGCTGTCGGCGCCGGTAATAAAGGTCTTGTGGCCGCTAATATATACCTTGCCGTTTTTGCGGGTTGCCGTGGCAGTGATGGCCGTGCTGTCCGATCCCGACTGCGGCTCGGTAAAGCCCAGGCAAAAAGCGTATTTGCCCTGCATGGCATATTCCATGGTGACTCTTTTTTGCTCTTCACTGCCAAATTTCATCATATCGTCGATCTGGATCGACCGGCCCAGGAAGTAATAGGGACAGCCCAGACGCGCTGCTTCTTCGGTAAACAGCATAAGAGTCAGCACATCTACCGGGGTACCGCCATACTCTTCCGGTACGCCCAGCAAACCGAACCCGTTGTCAGTCATTGCTTGCATCCATTCGGTCGGATATCTATGGTTCTCATCGCAATCTCTGAAGTACTCTTCCGTCCCGTGGCGGGCAATGACTTCCCTCAGCCCTTCCAGCAGCAGTTCCTGCTCATCGGTTAAACGAAAATCCATGTTGATCATCTCTCCTTATACAAATCACCGATTATAAACAGTGACTCTTTTAGCGCACTATACTCCATCTGGTCTTGATATCTGCAATGGCCTCGTCACTGTAACCCAGCGCCTTTAGCACCTCGTCCTGGTTCTGTCCCAGCGCCGGCGGCAGCTTGATGTCCGCCTTCACTTCCGAAAACTTCAGCGGGCTCCCCTTCGCCTTCAACGGCGTCCCTTTCGGCGTCCCGAAATCGATGATCATTTCGCGCGCTATCAGCTGTTCGTCGTTTAGCACGTCCAGAGTGCTGTTGATTTTGGCGCAAGGGACTCCTGCTTTATCCATCATGGCCAACGGAACATCGATATTGTCAAACGTTTTGAGCCAATTTTCGATAAGCTCGATCAGTTGCGGATAATTCTTCACACGGGCCACCACCGTGTTGAACTGGGGATCGGTCGTCAGATCCTCGCGGCCCATCACTTTGCACAATCCGGCCCAGAGCTTGACATTGGGGGCGCAGATTATCGCGTAGCTGTCCTTGCCTCTGAAGACGCCGAACGGCGCCAGGGTTGGCGTATTGTTGCCGGTGCGCCGAACGAAATTGCCGGCCGCGTTATGCTCGACATAGGAATTAAAGGCCACGATACTATCGAGCAGCGCTATGTCGATATACTGACCCTGGCCTGTACGCTCACGGTGGTACAAAGCGCTCGCGATCGCCCCAAAGGCATGGCACCCGGCGCTCAAGTCAGCTACCACAATCCCAATCCGCGAAGGCGGCCCACTCGGCTCACCCGTTAAATCCATTACGCCGCTCAACGCCTGGGCGATCATGTCATAGCCGGGCTTGCTGCGCATCGGGCCGGTCTGGCCGTACGCTGAGACCGAACAGTAAATGATCTTCGGGTTGATCTTCTTTACCTCTTCGTACCCCAGCCCGAACTTTGCCATCGTCCCCGGCTTAAAGCTCTCAGCCACGACATCGGCTGTCTCGATGAGCTTCTTAGCGATTGCTATCCCTTCCGGGTCATCCATATCGAGAACGATCGACTTCTTGCCCCTGTTGCACCAGAGAAAGCCGACCGCGGTACCGTCGAGCTGCGGAGAGTAGTTCCGCTGATCGTCCCCCAGCTTCGGCTTTTCGATCTTGATTACCTCGGCGCCGAAATCGGCCAGCATGGCCGTTGCGTAAGGGCCGGCGGTATTCATCGTGAAATCTGCCACCCTTAGTCCATCAAACAAATTTTTCATAGTACGATCTCCCTCCTAAATGTTTCGCACTATTAAGAGCAATTACTGTGCCAATAAAAATAACCGCATTTGACATGCGGCTCGAAAGCGCAATATATAAGTGTTTGTGATACCGCGAAACACATAACTATATATTCATACCCATATAAAAATCGTTCAACCCTGAATCAAGTGTCATTACATGTGTCACATTTGTCCCCAATCATAGTGAGGATACTGCAATAACACTATTAATGATGTTGATCGACCGGCAAGGACGCTGTCGCTGTATCTCGCGTGCCCCGTAAAGAGTGAACACGGGTTGAACGGGAATAAGCTAAGGACTTAAAACGGCGGTATTGCTGAGAATTAGTGCCCTGCCGTTTTTGGCACATTTCTTGCTTTTTACTTTTTATCGTAGCAAACACCACACAAAGGAGCGATCACGATGTTTAAAACCCGCGTAACAGACCTATTGAAGATCAAGTATCCAATTATGCAGGGCGGCATGCAGCACCTGGGAGTTCCTGAACTGGCAGCCGCCGTTTCGAATGCCGGCGGTCTCGGCACAATGAATGCAACAATCTATCCAACTATCCCCGAATTCCGGGATGCCATCCGCAAGGTCAAATCGCTTACTAAAAACCCCTTCTGCGTCAACGTATCGATGCTGCCCACCCTTTCGCCGGGCGAACTGACGCCGGAATATTTCAAGGTTATCGTCGAAGAAGGCGTTTCCGTGGTTGAAACCGCTGGCCGCGACCCCAAGGACTTCGTACCCATGCTCAAAGCGGCAGGCATTAAGCTCATCCATAAGGTAGCGGCGGTGAAATACGCGAAAAAGGCCGAGGCTGCCGGCGCCGACATCGTCACCATTGTCGGCCTGGAATGCGCCGGTCATCCCGGTATGGACGACATCACGACGATGATCCTCGGCAACAAAGTCGCCAGAACGGTAAAAATCCCCGTGCTTATCGGCGGGGGCATCGCCGACGGGCCCGGGATGGTCGCCGCGCTGGCCCTGGGCGGCGATGGAATCGTCATGGGGACGAGGTTCGTGGCTACCGAAGAGTGCATCATCCACCCGAGCTTCAAAAAATGGATCGTGGAAAGCAACGAAAACGATACCATCCTCATCCAGCGGTCGATCAAAAATATGATCCGCGCCATGAAGAACGATACGGCCCGCAAATGCCTAGAGCTGGAGAACCAGGGCGTCGGCCTGCCGGAGCTGCTGACCGTCATCTCGGGCAAGAAAAGCAAAGCCTCCCAGCTGGAAGGTGACTTGAACGGCGGCATCTTCGCCGTCGGCCAGGCGACCGGCCTTATAAACGACATTAAACCCGCCAAGCAGGTGATCGACGACGTGATCAGCGAGGCGGAAGCGGTCATGAAACGGCTGAACGCCTTCCATAAATAGGTATCCGGCGGGGAGGATGACGATGGAAGCGCAGAAAGTAATTTTGACTAAGCAGGACAGCATTGCCTACATCACCCTGAACGACCCGGAAAACCGCAATGCTTTGTCGGCTGCTACCGCCGACACGCTGACCGGGCTGCTGGACGAATGCGACCGTGACCCTGAAGTGCGGGTCGTCGTGCTGCGCGGCGAGGGGCCTGCTTTCAGCGCCGGCGGCAACGTGAAGTCCATGCTGGAGCGCCTCGATGCCGGCACCGCCGATTACCGGCCGGGGACTAAAAAACTCGGCACTGCCTTCATTAAACTGCGGACTATCCGCAAGCCGGTCATCGCCGCCATCCACGGCGCTGCGGCCGGGGGCGGGCTGAGCCTGGCTCTTGGCTGCGATTTCCGCATCGCCGCCGAGGATACGAAATTCGTCTTCGCTTTCGTCCACATCGGACTGATACCGGATGTGGGCGGACCGCTATCACTCGTCAGGATCCTGGGAGCGGCAAAAGCCACCGAACTGCTGATGACGGGCAAGCTGTTCACCGCCCAGGAAGCGCACGAGTGGGGCTTAGTCAACGACGTGGTTGCCGCCGGCGAGCTCGCGGCGGCAACGCTCAAGCTGGCCACTAAACTGGCCAGCGGGCCGACGCAGGCCTATGGCTGCATCAAAGCGATGATAAACCATGTGGCCTTCAATGACCTCGACCAGGAAATCGAAAGAGAAGCGGAATACCAGGTGTTGTGCTCCAAGACGCACGACCACCGGGAAGGAGTCAGCGCCTTCGTCAAAAAGCGCAAGCCCCAGTTTACCGGATTGTAAGGCTAATATTATCTTGGGAGGAATACTGCCTACCAACGCTTGGCTTTGCGTATACGCTGAGCGGCTTCATTTAGACAAATGTTAGACTAAAGACAAAAACAAAAGCTTCGCGTTTCCGCGAAGCTTTTGTCGTGACTGGTGGAGGTAAGCGGGATCGAACCGCTGACCTCTTGAATGCCATTCAAGCGCAAGTTGTGAAACAAGAGTCTTTACGAGAAAGAAATGCTGTTTCTGTAGGATTTTTCATGAAACACATACGCAGGAATGTAACCTATTCCAAGGTGTCTGATTAGCAAGGTTTAGCAACCCGGCCTCTTGGCTGGCGTTTTTGTGTACAAAACCTCTAGCAGATAAAAATATAGGTGTCCGTTAGACAAGAGTCAGATACTTAACTTATTTAAAGTCCGTTTGCCTCTCTACGTACGTAGCGGGTAGTCGCAGATTATCGATTTGATGATCCGGTTTTACATCATGCCGCTCATGAAATTACATACGGTGGGTCATTTGTAAAAGTGGCTGGAACGAAACATTACTGTCTGAGCCATCCAAATCAAGGTTCAATTGTACAAAGACATCCAGCTGTTCCACACCTAAATAACGATGTCCGTTTTACAAATGTTAGTCAAGAGGTAAATCGATGCACCAGATATAATCTATGCCTCTTCCTGAAACAGCGGCGTGGACAAATACCTCTCCCCCGTATCCGGCAGCAGTACGACGATCGTCTTGCCGGCGTTCTCGGGACGGAGGGCGAGCTGGGTAGCGGCGTGGGCGGCGGCGCCACTCGATATGCCGACAAGCAGCCCTTCCAATCTGGCGAGTGCCCGGGAGGTAGCGAAAGCGTCTTCGTTTTTGACCTTGACGATCTCGTCGAATACCTTCACATTAAGGATGTCGGGCACGAAGCCGGCGCCGATGCCCTGGATCTTGTGCGGACCGGGATTGCCACCGGAGAGCACGGGCGAGTCGGCGGGCTCAACGGCAACCACTTTGAGCCCCGGCCGGCGCGCCTTTAGGACTTCCCCCACCCCGGTGACGGTGCCGCCGGTGCCGACGCCGCCCACGAAGATATCCACCAGCCCGTCGGTGTCCGTCCAGATCTCTTCGGCCGTTGTCCGGCGGTGGATAGCGGGGTTGGCCGGGTTCTTGAACTGCTGGGGCACGAAGGATTTGGGCGTGTTCGCCGCCAGTTCCTCGGCCCTGGCGATCGCCCCTTTCATCCCCTCGGCCCCCGGCGTCAGCACCAGTTCGGCGCCCAGCGCCTTCAGCAGGTTGCGCCGCTCGACGCTGAACGTTTCCGGCATCGTCAGAATGAGCCGGTAGCCCTTGGCGGCGGCCACGAAGGCCAGGGCGATACCGGTGTTGCCGCTGGTCGGCTCGATGATGACGCTGTCCTTGTTGATATGCCCCCTGTCTTCGGCGTCCTGAATCATGGCATAGCCGATGCGGTCCTTCACGCTCGACAGCGGGTTGAAGTATTCTAATTTGGCGACAATTCTGGCGTTCAGCCCTTTGTTCCTGCCGTAGTTCGCCAGTTCGAGCAGCGGCGTGTTGCCGATTAGGTCAGTCAGGTTTTTCGCTATTTTAGCCATTTGTCGTTACCTCCTGCGATTTTTTGATTATTTCCTGGTCCAGCACTTGATTCATGCTGCCGGTGCGGTAGCCGGCGAGGTCGACCGCCACGTAGGTGAATCCGAGAGCCTTGAGATAGGCGTCGATTTCCTTCGCTGTCGACGGGTCGGCGATACGGGCCATTTCCTCAAGGCTCACCTCGATCCGGGCCAGCTCGCCGTGGTGCCTCACCCTAACCGGCCCGGTAAAGATTTTCTTTAGCACCGCCTCGGCTTTTTCGATCTGGCCGAGCTTTGCCTCGGTGACCGGCTGACCATATGCCACCCGCGAAGAAAGGCAGGCGGCGGCAGGCTTGTTCCAGGTGGGCAGCCGCCACTGGCGGGATAAGTCGCGAATCTCGTCTTTGGTAAGGCCGACTTCCAGCAGCGGGCTGCGCACTGCCGCCAGCTCAGCCACCGCCTTCATGCCCGGCCGGTAATCGCCGCAATCGTCGGCGTTGGCGCCCTCAAGCACCCAGCGGAACCCTTCGGCGGCGGCCCACGCCGCGAGCGCCGTAAACCGTCCTTTCTTGCAGTAATAACATCGGTCGGCGTCGTTTCTGACGAATTCGGCGCTGTCCAGCTCGTTCTGCGGCAGCAGCACATGGCGGATGCCTATCCAGCGTGCGACCTCAGCCGCCTCTTCCCGCTCGCTTTGCGGGAGGGTAGGCGAATAGCAGGTTACGGCCACCGCCCTATCTCCAAGGGCGCGATGTGCGGCAGCGGCCAAGAAAGAGCTGTCGACGCCGCCGGAGAAGCCTACAACCGCGCTGCCCATCTCGGCCAATAGGTTATTGAGCTTTTGCAGCTTGTCATGAATAGCCGCCACTTGAACGCCCCCCTTTGAATACCATCCTAAAATAACAAGGCCGAGGACAGCCCCTGTCGGGACATCCTCGGCCTTCAGTCTTGCTGATCAGCCGGAAATATTGCGTTGGCTTAAGATTATCATACCCGACTGTCCTTGTCAACATTGTTTTTTTACCCTTGCGAGGCGACCAGGGCCTGCTCCAGGTCGGCGATAAGGTCGGCGGCGTCTTCGAGACCCAGCGACAGGCGGATGAGTTCGTCCGGCGCACCGGCGCTGGCCCGCTGGGCGGGCGTGAGCTGAGAGTGGGTCGTGCTGGCCGGGTGGATTACGAGCGACTTGGCGTCGCCGACGTTGGCCAGCAGCGAGAAGAGCTTCAAAGCGTCGATGAACTTTTTGCCCGCCTCCAAACCGCCTTTGATACCGAAGGTCAGGATGGCGCCCGCGCCCTTGGGCAGGTACTTGCCGGCCAGCTTATGGTCGGGATGTCCCGGCAGGCCGGGGTAGCTCACCCATTCTACCAGTTGGTGTCCGGCCAGGTATCGAGCCACCGCCAGGGCGTTGGCGCTGTGCCGCTCCATCCTGAGCGGCAGCGTCTCCAGCCCCTGCAGGAAGAGGAAGCTGTTAAACGGGCTGACGGCGGCGCCCAGGTCGCGGAGGATCTGGGTCCGCAGGCGGATGATGAAGGCCAGCGGCCCTAAGGCTTCCGTATAGCGCAGGCCGTTGTAGCTGGGGTCGGGCTCGCTCAGCAGCGGGAACTTGCCGTTCGCCCAGTCGAATTTGCCGCTGTCGACCACCACGCCGCCCATCGAGGTGCCGTGCCCGCCGATGAACTTGGTTGCCGAATGGACGACGATGTCGGCGCCGAACTCGACCGGCCGGCAGAGGTAAGGAGTGGCGAATGTGCTGTCGATGATGAGCGGGATGTCGTTCTCATGGGCCACCGCCGCCACTTTCTCGATATCCAGCACATCGATCTTCGGGTTGCCGATTGTCTCGGCATATAGCGCCTTGGTCTTGGGCGTGATGGCTTTCCGGAAATTCTCCGGGTCGCGGGGGTCGACGAACTTGACCTTGATGCCCAGCCGCGGCAGGGTGTACGCGAACATGTTGTATGTACCGCCGTAAAGGGTGGACGAACTGACGATCTCTTCCCCGGCTTCGGCGATGTTGAAGATAGCGGCGCTGATGGCCGCGTGGCCGGACGCGAACGCCAGCGCCCCCACGCCGCCTTCCAGGGCGGCAATGCGTTTCTCGAAGACATCGGTGGTCGGATTCATCAGCCGGGTGTAAATGTTGCCAAACTCCTTGAGGGCGAAAAGATTGGCGGCATGCTCGGTGTCGTTAAACACGTACGAGGTTGTCTGGTAGATGGGCACGGCCCGCGACCCGGTCGTCGGGTCGGGCTCCTGCCCGCCATGGACGGCTAGGGTGTCGAAACGCAGGTTTTCGGGTAACGCCATTGTTGTTTCCTCCTCTGATGTTTTTTGATATATCCCTAGCCTTCAGTCTGTCTGATCGGCCCGAAATCAGATGCCCTCGCCGTTAATCCCTTGCAGGCTGGGCAGCCGTCTCTTCTCCGTCCTATCGATCTGAACCACTTTCCCGTCTTTGATCATGATGACCAGTTGCCCATATTGCAGACCGCCGAGCGCTTTGGTTATCTCCGTCCGCAGCGTCTGAAAATCCTGGCCGCCGGCCGTTTTCTTAGCGTCCATCGTTATCTCCCCCCGAAGCCCCGTCAGGCCAGCCGGATTTTCTCGTTAATCTCGATCTGGATAACTTTGCCGTCCTGAACGACGACCGTTATCGAGCCATAGCCGATGCTCCGCACCGCCGTCTCGATCTTTTCCCACACCCGCGGCGGCAGGCTGTCCTGCGCCGAGGGATTCTTTTTGTCCGCCATCTTCTTTTCCCTCCGTTGCCGTTATTGTCTGCGGATAAGCGCCATTATACAGGTCCGGGGCAAACAAAAAATCCTTCCCCGGAGGAAAGGATTCGTCGCGTGCGCCGCTCCTCTCATCTTCCAGGATTGCTCCTGCTGGATTTGGCACCACTGCGTTGCCGCCGGTTGCCGGGTGTCATCGGGCCAGTCCCTCGACCTCTCTGGATAAGAGTTAAATATTCGGTTGCTTATGATATTACACACATTCATAAACAAAGTCAATATAAATACTACAAAAAATCTATATCACCTACCCGACCTCACTAGCGCTTGTTCAGGCGTCTCGCCAGCCTGTCGCCGCAGGACTGGACGATCTGCACCGTCGCGATCAGGATGACGACGGTCGCCAGCATCACGTCCGGGCGGAAGCGCTGATAGCCGTAGCGGATCGCCAGGTCGCCCAGGCCGCCGCCGCCGATCGCCCCGGCCATGGCCGAATAGCCGATGAGGCTGACGAGGGTGATGGTGACGCCGAGCACGAGGGCGGGAAGCGCTTCGGGGATGAGCACCTTGCGGATTATCTGCAGCGGCGACGCCCCCATCGCCTGGGCGGCCTCGATGACGCCGTGGTCTACCTCACGGATGGCCGCCTCGACGATCCGCCCCAGGAAGGGGATGGCCGCGATGCTGAGCGGAACGATGGCGGCGTTCGTGCCGATGGAGGTGCCGACGATTACCCGCGTCACGGGAATGATGGCCACCATCAGGATGATGAAGGGGGTCGAGCGGGTGGCGTTGACGACGCTCCCCAGCACGGCGTTGAGCTTGGCGTTCTCCATGATGTGTCCCTTGCTCGTAGTCACCAGCACGATGCCGAGGGGGATGCCCGCAATCGCCGCGATCAGCGCCGATACGCCGACCATATAAATTGTCTCCAGGAGCGATTCAGCCAGTAACGCGATGATGTCTGGCGACATAGCCGATCACCTCAATTCCCAGTTCATGCGCCTGCAGGTAATTCAGGGCGCTGTTTATGGCCGCCTGCTCGCCGGCCAGCTCCACGACCAGCGTGCCGAAAAGATTATCCTGGATAGTGTCGATGTTGCCGAAGAGGATGTTGACATCGACGTTGAATTTGCGGATGAGTCTGGCGATGAACGGCTCTTCGGCCAGGCTGCCCAGGAAGGTCAGCCGTAGCATCAGGCCGCCGCCATCCCGAGGCACGGGGGAAAAGTCGTGCCCGGCCAAAATGGGCGGCAGATCGTGGCTGATGATGGTGCGGACGAACTCGCGGGTCGTGGCTGTCCGCGGGCGGACGAACAGGTCGATGACCGTCCCCTGCTCGATTATGGCGCCGTCCTCGATAACGGCCACCCGGTCGCAGATCTCCTTGATGACCTGCATCTCGTGGGTGATGAGCACGATGGTCAGCTGCAGCTTGCGGTTGATGTCCCTGAGAAGTTCGAGAATCGAGCGGGTCGTCTGCGGGTCGAGAGCCGACGTGGCCTCGTCGCACAGCAGCACCTTGGGCCTGTTGGCCAATGCCCGGGCGATGGCCACCCGCTGCTTCTGCCCGCCGCTCAATTGCGCCGGGTACTGGTTCTTGCGGTCGGTCAGCCCGACCAGGTCCAGCAGCGGCGATACCTCGGCCTCGATCTCCGCCCTGCTTTTCCCGGCCAGTTCGAGCGGGAAAGCCACATTCTCGAACACCGTCCGGCAGGACACCAGATTGAAGTGCTGAAAAATCATGCCGATCTTCTTGCGTGCCTCGCGCAGCTGCCGCTCCGACAGGGCGGTCATCTCCGCGCCGTCCACCGTCACCCGGCCGGCGGTCGGCTTTTCCAGCATGTTTATGCAGCGGATGAGTGTGCTCTTGCCTGCGCCGCTCAGACCGATGATACCGAAAATCTCGCCGGCCTTGACGCTAAGATCGACACCTCTGAGCGCCTTGATCGGTCCTGCCGACCCGCGGTATTCCTTCTCTATTCCGGAAAGCTCAATCATAGTTCAACCTCCCATTATTACCAGGTCGGAACAAACGTGCCCTTGTACTTCTCCTCGATCCACTGCTTGACTTCCGGCGAGCGGTAGGCTTTCAGCAGCTTCTGGAAGGCAGCGTCGTCCTTGTCTTTCGTCCTCACCGCAATCAGGTTGGCGTAGGGCGAATCGGCGTTTTCGATCGTTAGGGCGTCCTTGGTAGGAACAAGCCCGGCCGGGATTGCGTAGTTGGTGTTGATGGCGGCGGCGTCGATGTCGTCGAGCGACCGCGGGATCTGAGCGGCGTCGAGTTCCCTGAGCTTAATGTTTTTCGGGTTGGCGGTGATGTCGGCGACCGTCGCCTTGATGCCTGCCTCAGGCTTCAGCTTGATAAGGTTGGCCTTCTCCAGCAGAAGCAGCGCCCGCCCGCCGTTACTGGGGTCGTTGGGTATGGCTACCGTCGCCCCGTTTTTCAGCTCGGCCAAATTCTTGACCTTCTTCGAGTAGACGCCCATCGGGAAGATTACCGTCTTGCCGATCGCCACGATATCGTATTTGCGATCCTTGATCTGATTGTCGAGGAACGGCTGGTGCTGGTAACTGTTGGCGTCAATGTCGCCCTGGCTGAGAGCGATGTTGGGTGTCATATAGTCGCTGAACTCGACGATCTGGATCTCCAGTCCGTCCTTGGCAGCGAGCTTTTTCACCGTCTCCATGATCTCCGCATGCGGGCCGGCGGTCACCCCCACCTTGATGCTCTTCTTCTTCGGGTGTGCGGGTGCGGCCGCCTTCTGGCCGCCGCAGCCGGCGACCAGCGTGGCCGAAATAAAGATGATTGCCAATACCGAAAATAACTTTTTCATTTCAATTCCTCCATTCTATAGTTGGGGTTATGGGCTAACTGGTGCATGTTTTGTTCGCCGACCGCCTCCTCGCCGCTTGCTGTGAAAATGAAAAGGCCAAGACAGCCCCTCTCGGGGTGCCCTGGCCTTCAGTCTTTCTGATCAGCCAAGTGTAACAATATTAAAAACGCCCTCCGAGGAAGGGCGTTCAGTCACACATGCCGTTCCTCTCATCTGTCAGGATTGCTCCTGCTGGATTTGGCACCACTGCGTTGCCGCCGGTTGCCGGGTGTCATCGGGCCAGTCCCTCGACCTCTCTGGATAAGAGTAGAATATTTAATTGTTTTTGATAATAGCACAGGGCTATCGACGCTGTCAATAACTTTTTCTGCCGCTTACTTCGCGATCTCATCCCGACCGTCAGCTGCCCCCCCGCACTAAGGGCAATAAATGATTTTTGTCACCCTGCAGGAAATGCAGGCCCGCGGATCGGCGAACTCGCCGTTTTGAGCGCGGATAATGTCCTCTCTGTCCGCGAATCTGTAACCACATTCCGCAAGCAGATCGATCATGCATCGCCTTGCTGCGCCATCGCCGCCTGGGCTACTTTTCAGCAAGGAAGGATACCTTTGCGCGAGATCGTGAACCGTCAATAATTCCGTACAGGTATTCGTGTGTTGACAATCGACGGTCATTTCAATACCTCCTCGAAAGGGCCGCAATTCGTCACGTTTCCGCTTTTCAATCCTAAAGTGATAATATACCGTCGTCTCGGCAACGTCAAGTCATGAGCGCATGTACCCCTTATCGCGCACAACCCGAATGTAATAATTGACATCGATCCCGTTAGGCACTACAATAATTATTAACCAAATGCTGACTGGAAAACCGGAGGCATTCGATTTTTGGCATGCCAAAATCGAATGCCTTTTTAGTTCTACGGCGCAGACCAAGCGAGGGAGGAAAATACCATGCCGATCAAAATTCCCGATAACCTGCCGGCGACAAGCATCCTGGAGGGCGAAAACATCTTCGTCATGCGCGAAGACCGGGCCTACCACCAGGATATCCGCCCGCTCAAGATACTGCTGCTAAACCTCATGCCCACCAAGATCGCCACCGAGACCCAGTTCCTCCGCCTCCTCGGCAACTCCTCCCTGCAGGTCGAAGTCGACTTCATTTACACCGTCACCTACTCCCCCACCAACACCCCGCAGGAACACCTCGTCAAATTCTACGAAACCTTCGACGACGTCCGGTCGCGCCGCTACGACGGCATGATAATCACCGGCGCCCCCGTCGAGCAGATGCCCTTCGAGGAAGTGGCCTACTGGGACGAACTCTGCCGGATCATGGAATGGAGCAAAACCAGCGTCTACTCCACCCTCCACGTCTGCTGGGGCGCACAAGCCGCCCTATACCACCACTACGGCATCCCCAAATACCCGCTCCCCGCCAAAATGTTCGGCGTCTTCCCCCACACCCTCAGCCTCAAACACGAAAAACTCTTCCGCGGCTTCGACGACCTCTTCTACGTCCCCCATTCCCGTCACACCGAAATCCGGCGGGAAGATATCGTCGCCCACCCCGAACTTCATATACTCTCGGAATCGGAGACTTCCGGCGTTTACGCCGTAACCGACGCCCGCAGGCGGAACTTTTACATCACCGGCCACTCGGAATACGACCCCCTCACCCTCAAAAGCGAATACGACCGCGACATCTCCCAGGGTCTGCCCATCAACATCCCCATCAACTACTACTTCGGCGACGACCCCACGCGTGAGCCCGTCGTCCGCTGGCGCAGCTCTGCCAACCTCCTGTTCGCCAACTGGCTCAACTACTACGTCTACCAAGAAACCCCCTTCGACCTGTCGCAGTTATAAGCCCTTTCATAAAAAAGGCCAGAGCGATTTTCACCATCCGGTGCCGCTCTGGCCGTTGTTTTTCTCAAACCTACCGAACCTCTAAGCTCCCCATCATATTGCCATATGTACCGTTGCCCATCATACCGCCCATCATATTACCGTAGTTGCCGCCGCCCATCATCCCGTTCATCATGCCGCCCATCATCATGCCGCCGTTGTACGACATCGGCTGCCCTTGAGCCTGGACGCCTTGGGTGGCCTGATTGCCGTTACCCCACTGCTGCATTACCTGGTTGCAGTATTGATACATTTGTTCAAACCCGCTTTGGTTTCCCGTTCCCGTTTGGTCGCTGGGAGCGGCGAATGCAGTGGCCGCGACCAGCATGACGATTGCCGTAATGATCGAGATTTTCTTTTTCATCGTTATGTTCCTCCCTTAAGGTTTATGGCTTTATCATAGCTGATAAATGTGGAAATCGTATGGAGGAACTATGGAAAAGTAATGATGTTTTCGCTGGCTGCCGCAGCAGCCCTAGAGATTCGGGCATCTTTCTGCCCCCTACCCGTTAGCATGATGACTGCGTGTGCACTAGGTTCGTTCCGTAGTCTGCGGCAGACTTCAGGGCCGACCATACGCGGCCGCACCAGCTCAATACCGATGATTTCAGGCTGTGCCCTTTTTACCATTTGCAGCGCTCCCAGACCGTCGTTTTGGCCGTTTTATCACCGATGCCCCATCGCCGCATGAGGTCCAGCGCATACTCTTCGATAGTCCGTCCGTTCAGCGTATTGACCGTTACCGCAACAAGCCGGGCCTTTGTCTTTGTTTCCAAAGCAGAACCCAGTCTATCAATTTCGCATTCAGGATAACAAAACTGTATGAATTAGTTATGAAGGCATTTTTAATAACTAATGTGGTTTACGAACAAAGCCGCCAAGCTTATGCTCGGCGGCTTTAGCTGATGTCGGTTTGCCGTCAGGATTTTACGCCGGCCCATTTTAAACCTTTATGGTCGTCTCACCGGCAACGCGACCGAGAAGGTGCTGCCTACACCGGGCGCGCTGTCCGCCTTCACCGTCCCGTTCTGCGCAGTCACAAGCTGGCGGACGATGGCGAGCCCCAGTCCGCTGCCGCCGCTTTGCTTGGATCGCGAGGAATCCACGCGGTAGAAGTAATCAAAGATAAACGGCAGGTTTTCGGGCGGGATACCGATCCCGGTGTCGGCGACGCGAATCTCGGTTTTCGTGCCGTCAGTGATCGTGGACAACGTGACCGTGCCGCCTGGTCCCGTGTATTTTATCGCGTTGACGACCAGGTTATAGACAATCTGACGGGTCCTGGCAGGGTCGGCCCAGGCAAAGGCTGGCTCATTGGGCAGATTCAAAGCGAGTGTTACCTCCTTCGCATCGGCAAGCGGCCTGATCATGCCGACAATGTCTGTCAAAACAGCGTCGACATCGACCGCCGAAAAGTCGAACCGCAGTTGCCCCGACTCAAGTAGGGACAAGTCACGCAAATCCTCGACGATTTTGGCCAAACGGTCCACCTCTTCGCTCAGCGATCCCATTTGTTTAGCATCTGGGTTCACAACTCCGTCTGCGATACCTTCAAGATTGGCCTTTAATATCGCCAGCGGCGTGCGCAATTCGTGGGCGACACCGGCGAGAAACCTTTGCCGCAGCACGTTGTTTGCTTTGAGGCTTACCGTCATGGAATTGAACGACCTCGCCAGTTGGCCTATTTCATCTTGCCGGCTGACCGGCACGGCAATGTCCAAATTGCCTTTGGCAACCGCGTTGACCGCATTATTGAGTTTCATTACCGGCCGCGAAATGCTGCGAGCGAGGTAGTAACTAACCACGGCCCCTGCGGCCGTCATGAAAGCCGCTACCAGCGTCAGGGCTTTTCTGAACGAAGCTATGAACTCTGTTTCCGGCCCTCCCATCATGGAGGCCATGTTGGCCCCCATCATGCCGTGCATGCCGGTGCTGTGATACATGATAAGATAATGGTTGAAGCTCGCCGAGACCTGATAGTTGACGATCACGGCCAGGGCGATCAGCATTGCTGCGGTCGACAGGAATGAGAACGCCATAATGCGCGCCAGCAGACTACTCATGGCCGTCACCGATCATCTTATAGCCGACACCGTAGATTGTTTTGATATAGCCGGGCTTGTCCTGCTCATCGCCGATCTTTTTGCGCAGGTTCTTGATATGCGAATCGATGGTCCGCTCGTAGCCTTCGTAACCGTAGCCCTGGATCCGCTCCACAAGCTGCAGCCTAGTAAAAGCCTGTCCAGGGCGGGACATGAACAGCTCCAGCAGCTTATGCTCAGTCGGAGTGAGGTCGATTGGGACGCTATTAACCGCCACTGTATGGCGAATTGTATTCAGTTCGATATTACCCTGGCTAAGAACGCCGCCTCCATCGGAGGTAGCCGGCTTGATCCGCCGGATTATCGCCCTGATGCGCGCCATCACCTCGCGCGGGCTGAACGGTTTGGTCACGTAATCGTCGGCCCCCAGATCAAGGCCGTTGACCTGCTGATCCTCGCCGGTTACGGCGGTAAGCATGATGATCGGCACGTTGCTTGTCCGCCGTATTCCCTTGCAAACTTCCCAACCGTCAAGATCGGGCAGCATCAAATCAAGCAGGATAACATCCGGCTGGAATCTGGCCGCCCTTTCTATGGCCGAAAAACCGTCCGGAGCCGTATCCACGACATATCCTTCTTTGAGCAAGTAGGCTTTGAGCACCGCAACCAATTTCTCGTCATCGTCAACGACAAGAACCTTCAAAATTGCTACCCCCTGCTTGTGCATCTACCAATCTTTACTTCCTGATTGTATCGAAAAAATATGAATATCCCGTGAAGGTTGTATGAAGATACTATGTTATTCACCACATACCGCAGCCTAAATATGAAAGGTTGCCGGCTTCGCCGGCAACCTTTTTTTCACGGGGATGCGAGTATCAGTTTGAATATTTTGCCGCGGACGTTGGGTACTCAAAATAAAAGCATGCTGTCCGCATGCTTTTATTGCTCGGAGAAATCAGCCCTCGCACAGCCACATTTAAACGTGATCGTTGCAGTCGGGCGACGTATTGTGGTAGAAGGCCGTCGTGTCTGCAGCCGGCAGGCCCGACACGGAGTCTGCGCCGGCAAAATAGGACAGTCCGAACGGCACTGAAAGTAACATCGCGAACAGGATGCCCACTGTAATCTTTTTACTCATGGTTTTTCCTCCTTTGTATTTGTCTTCCTGATAATATCCTACAATACCACTATGAATATCCGATGAAGGAAGTATGGAAAACTTATGTTATTGACTAAAGGAAAGCAGCCCGTGAAAAACTCACGGGCTGCTTGGGTGTCTGTTATTGTCTGTGATGAGAACCGTGATCGAAGCCGGTTGAGGGACTGCCCGAAGGCTGGTTATTCCCTGACGTATTGCCATGGTCTGCATTAATGTCGACCGAGTTCACCAGGTCGAGCATCATCTGGTGGAAGCCGGCGTCCCGCTGCAGCATCTGCTTCATGGCCGCCTGCATCTCAGGCTGTTTCATCATGCCCATCATCGCCTGCTGCATTTCAGGGCTTCTCATCATCTCGACACACTGCTTCTGCATCTCGGGCGACTTCATTTGCTCGGCCATGGCCTTGGGATCCATGTTTCCGGGCTGCATCATCATCGGCGGCTGTTTGGCCGGTTCCGCGGCGCTGCCGGTGGTTGTCCCGAAGGTGAAACTCAGAGCGACAACCGATACCAAGGCTACGGCGATTCCTGCGATTAATTTCTTGTTCATTCTTACATCCTTCCCTGCATTAAAATGTTTTCAGGATACGGTTGGCTCCATAATAGCGCTGCGCGAAATACGGATCGTTCATATCGCCGACGGCTACCACTCCCTGGCTGTAGGAGGTGTGGATAAACTTCTCGCCGCCGATGTAGAGGCCCACATGGGACGCCCCTGGGGCATAGGTCGTGAAGTATACAAGATCTCCCGGTCTGAGGGCGGTCCTGGGGACGAATCCTCCCGCCAGGTACTGGAGATCGGCCGTCCTGGGAAGCTCGACACCCATCTGGCGGAAGATGTACTGCACAAGCCCGGAGCAGTCAAACCCCTGAGCGGGGGAGGCCCCGCCCCACACCACCCGGCTGCCGAGCAGATATTTCGCCGCCGTAACAACGCCGGCGTTGAGGCCGACCGGAGTTTCCACCATAATGTCGGCGGCGATGGGGATCGCCGCTCCGGTGGCCAGGATACCTTCGAGCGACTTCAGAAACTGGCTATGGTTCGAGGCCGGGGCGGCTTGGGCCGGAGCCGTCCCGACGGCGGCGAGCGCCACCGCCAGTACAACTATCCACTTTTTCACCTGCCCGCCCCCTCCCTCACCGGTTAGTGATTGTGCTTCTGGGACTGCAGGTTGTTGACGGTACGTTTCATGATATCCTGCATCGCCTTCATCTTTTCCTCGATCACCGTCTGGTCGGCCTTGCCGCCGTTCATTGTGTCGCGGAGATCGTAGGCCGCCTTCTTCATCTGCTCCTTGAGGGCGCTGTCGGTCATATGCGGCATGACCTTGTCGGCCATGCCGGCCATCTGGGCGGCCGATTTCTGCGCTTCCATCATCTGCCCGGCCTTGACCTGCTTCAGCATGTCCTGCATGCTGGCGTCCATGTCTTTCATCATCGGCATCGGGTCGCCGGTCGGCATGGAAGACTGGGCTTTAGGCGCTTGTTGCTGGGGCTTGCTGTCGCCGGCGCCCCCGCACCCGGCCACGACGACCAGGGACAGGATGAGCGCCAGGCTGATAATGATTAGTTTGCTTTTCTTCATCGGACATTCCTCCATTGTTTTAAGCTGTTTTCTGCTGCGTCTCGTTCCGCTCCCGCCGATCGTACCACACATAATAGATACTCGGCAGAACGACCAGCGTCAGGACTGTGGCCGTCACCAGACCGCCAACCACCACCGTCGCCATCGGCCGCTGCACCTCGGCGCCGGTGCCGGTGGCGAGAATGAGCGGGAAGAGGCCGAGGCTGGCGACAAGGGCGGTGATCATAACCGGCCGCAGCCTGGTGACCGCGCCTTCGATTATCGCTTCCTCCAGCGGCTTGTGGTCGCGGAGGTGATTGATGTAGGTCACCATGATGACCCCGTTCTGCACGGCGATGCCGAAGAGAGCGATGAAGCCGACAGCCGCCGCGACGGTGAGATACATGCCTGAGGCCCAGATGGCGACGATGCCGCCGATGAGCGAGAAGGGCACGTTGAGCAGGATGAGCAGGGCGTCCTTGGCCGAACTGAAGGTCATATACAACAGGAAGAAGGTGAGGATGATGGCCAGCGGCACGACTACGGCCAGACGGCTTTTAGCGCGCTGCTGGTTTTCGTACTGTCCGGTCCACTGGACGGAGTAGCCCGGCGGCAGGTCGACCTTCTCCCTGATCAGTTTATTGGCTTCATCGACGAAGCTCACCACGTCACGGCCGCGGGTGTTGAGTTGGATGATAACCCGGTAGGTGGCGTTTTCGCTGCTGATCATCGACGGCCCGTCCACCACCCGAAACTGGGCGACTTCACCGAGGGGAATGCTGGCGCCGTTCGGCGCCGCGGCCGCGGGCGAACCGCCGCCGCCCATGCCGCCCATACCGCCGCCGGCCGCCTTGGGGGCACCGCCCGTCACGGGGATGAGGATATTTTTCATCGCGTCAATATTCTCGCGGTTGTCGCGGTTGTAGCGGACCAGCACGTCGAAGCGCTTGCGGCCCTCGATGGTCGTCGTGGCCGCGCGGCCGCCGACCGCCAGCTCGATGGCGTCCTCCACTTCATTGATGTTCAGGCCGTAGCGGGCGACCTTGTCGCGGTCGACCTGGACTTCGAGGTACGGGGCGCCGAAGATCCGCTCGGCAAGCAGGTCACCGACACCGGGAACGGTGGCGAGCACCTTCTCGATTTCAAAAGCCTTCTGTTGCAGCACCTTGAGGTCGTCGCCGTAAATCTTGACGCCGAGTTCGGTGCGCACACCGGTGGTCAGCATCGAGAGCCGGCCGGCGATCGGTTGGGTGTACGCCTGATTGAGACCGGGCAGCGAGGAAAGTTTGGTCGCCATCTCATGCTCGATGTCCGCTTTCGTCATCCCCGGCCGCCACTCGTCTTTGGGCTTCAGGGTGACGATCGTCTCGATCATGTTGATGGGAGCCGGGTCTGTCGCCGATTCGGCCCGGCCGACCTTGCCCACCGACATCGCGACCTCCGGCACTTCCATTATCAAACGGTCCATCTTCTTGGCCGCCTCCATTGCCTCGGTCAGCGAGACACTCGGCAGCATCGTCGGCATCACCAGGAAGGTCCCTTCGTCAAGGGCCGGCATGAACTCGGTGCCGATGAACGGCAGCAGAGAGAAGCCGGCGATCATTATGATCACAGCAATGACTATCGTCGTTTTCCGGTACTGGATGACTTTTTTAAGGATGGGTACGTATAACTGGTGCAGCTTCCTTACTATCCAGGTCTCCTCTTCCTTGATCTTGCCGCGGAGCAGCAGGGTGCAGAGCACCGGCACCAGGGTGAAGGCCAGGATGAGCGACCCGGTCATGGCGAAGGTCTTGGTCCAGGCCATGGGGCTGAACATCTTTCCTTCGGTGCCCGTCATGGTGAAGACCGGCAGGAAGGTGACGATGATGATGGTGATCGAGAAGAAGATCGGGACAGCCACTTCCTTGGCCGCTTCCAGCGTCACGTCAATGATGTTACGCTTGCCGCCGTCCTCGGCCAGATGGCGGTAGACGTTTTCCACCATTACGATGGCCGCGTCGGTCATGACGCCGATGCCGATGGCGATGCCGCCGAGCGACATGAGGTTGGCCGACAGATGGATGCCCTTCATCCAGATGAAGGCGATGAGGATGCCTATCGGGATGGCGCTGGTGACGATAATGCTGGAGCGGAAGTTGCCGAGGAACAGGAAGACAATGAGGGAGACGAGGATAAACTCTTCGATCAGGGCGCGGTTTAAGGTATTGACCGCCTTCTTGACCAGCTCGGTCTGGTCGTAGTAGGGCACCAACTTCATGCCTTGGGGCAGCGTGGACTGGATCTCGTCCATCTTCACCTTGACCTGGTCGATGACGTTCAGGGTGTTCTCGCCCATCCGCTGGACGACGATGCCGCCGGCCGCTTCCTGGCCGTACTTTGTCAGCACGCCGCGGCGGAAATCAGGCCCGAGGTTGACCCTGGCGACGTTCTTGACGTAAACGGGCACGTTGTTGTTCTGGGTTATAACGATGTTGGCGATGTCGTCGACCGACTGGATGAGGCCAAGGCCGCGGATGACATACTCCTGGCCGTTCTGCTCGACGACCTTGGCGCCGATGTTGGCGTTGTTGGCGCCGATGGCGGCGAATACCTGGCCGACGCTCACGCGGTAAGCTTTCATCAGGTCGGGGTCGATGTTGACCTGGTACTGAAGGACGTAGCCGCCGATGCTGGCGACCTCGGCCACGCCGGGAACGGCGCTCAGCTGCGGTTTGATGACGAAGTCCTGCATGGTCCTGAGCTCGGCCAAGTTATGGCGGTCACTCTCGATGGTGTACATGAACACCTGGCCCATCGGGGTGCTTACCGGCCCGAGGGCGGGCTGCACACCGCGCGGCAGCCGGGGGATGGCCTGCTGGACCTTCTCGTTGACGACCTGGCGGGCGAAGTAGGTGTCCACGCCGTCCTCGAAGATGACGGTCACCATCGAGAAGCCGAACGACGAAGCGGAGCGGACGTCCTTGACCTTCGGCAGGCCGCGGAGGGCGGTTTCAAGCGGGTAAGTTACCTGGTCCTGGACCTCCTGGGGGCCGCGACCCATCCAGTCGGCGTACACCAGCACTTGGTTCTCGCTCAGGTCGGGAAAGGCATCTATGGGCGTGTCTTTGACCACGAAGATACCCCAGCCCACGATCAGCACCGACAGGGCGATGATGATAACGCGGTTTTTAAGGGAGAATTCGATCAGTTTGTTCAGCATTCTTATCCCCCCTAATGACCGCTGTGTTCGTTAGCTTTGCCGGCAGGCGGCTGGACGGAGTTCGCGGCCGGGGCCGCCTGGGGCTGAGCGGCGGGCGCGCCGCCACCGGCCGGCTTGCTGCCGCCGTGGCCGGCGTGGCTGCCGAAGCTGCCGAGCTGGGTCTGCGAGTCGATCAGGAAGGCGGCTGCGGTGACGACAACGTCGCCGGGCTGCAGGCCGGACAGCACCTGGATGTAGCCGTCCGCCTCCTGGCCGGTGGTGATGTCGCGTTTGACGAAGCTGTCCTCGCTCTGGGCGACGTATACCACCTTGCGGGTGCCGGTGTCAAGCAGGCTGGAGACCGGGATGGCCAGGCTTTCGCCCAGCGGCAGGCGTACGGCCGCGCTCACGAACATGTTGGGCCTGAGCTTGCCGTCGGGATTCGGCAGCTCGATCCTGACCTTGACCGCCCGCGTGGCGTCGTCGACCACCGGGTTTATGAAGGTTACCGTACCGCCAAAGGTCTGGCCGGGATAGGCGTTGCTGGCAACCTGCACTTCCTGGCCGACGCGGACGGCGGCAATGTCTTTTTCGTAGATGTCGGCGTTGAGCCAGACACTGGAGAGGTCGGACAGGGTGAAAAGCTTGTCGCCGGGCATAATGTACGCCCCGGACAGCATCGCTTTCTCCATCACCGTGCCGCCGAACTGGGCGCGGATTATCATGGTGTTGTTGGCTTTGCGAGTATGCGTCAGATGCTCGATATCCCCCTCGGGGATGCCGAGCAGGATCATCTTGCGTCTGGCCGCCTCCAGCAGTTTGTTGTTGAGCTGCACCACCTCACGGCTGGCGCCGCGCAGCTTCTGGACGCTTTCCAAGGCCAGCAGGTATTCCTCCTGGGCCGAAATGTACGTCGGGCTGTACACGGCGGCGATCGCCTGGCCGGGGGCGATATACTGGCCTTCGGCGGTTATATAAAGTTCGTCGATCCTGCCCTCCACCCGCGAGGTAATGTAAGACCGGCTGTTTTCGTTGAGCGCGATCTTGCCGGTCGTCTTCACGTCCTTGGCCAGCGCCTTCTTCACGACAGTCGCCGTCTGCACGCCGGCGAGCTGCCTGGCCTTGGCGTCGAGGGTCACGACCTCACCGCCCGCCCCGTGGCCGGCATGCCCGGCGGCGCTCTGCGCGGCGTTCCCCGCCGGCGGCGCGGCGGCTTTCTTGCCCGCATAGGTGTAATAACCCCAGCCGCCGGCGGCGACAAGCGCCGCCACCACCCCGGCGACCACTAATTTATTGGCCTTGATACGATCAAGCATGCTGTCCTCTCCGTTTCTCATGGTTATTTATTAGACTGGCTGATGCTTCCGAACAGGGGTTTCCCCACCGCTTTTTCGATACTGGCGGCAGCTTTCTCGTAATCGATTTTGGCCTTATAATAGCCGAGTTTGGCGTTTCTCAGCGTCGTAATCGCGTCCAGCACCGCCATGAAGTCGGCCTTACCGTTGGTGTAGCTGATCACCGCGGCCTGGTAGGACTGCTCGGTCTGTGGAACGATGGTGTTCTTGTACAGGTCGATCTGGCTCCAGGCGGTCTGCGCTTCGGTCAGCGCCATCTGGACGTCGAGGCCGATCATGTTCCGCATGCCGGTAAGAGCGGCTTTGCTGGCTTCGAGATTCGCCTTGGCGCTGTCCACCTGGGCCTTGTTCTTGCCCTGCCAGATGGGCAGCATCGCCATCAGCTCGACCTTCCAGGTCTTCTGAGACATCTCCAGGTCCCGCGGCACCTTGTAGCCGAGCCGCAGCTCAAAGTCGGGCAGCGACTGCTTTTTGGCGAGCTCCACGCCGTTTTCCGCCATCGCCACCTGGGACTGCATGCCCTGCAGCGACGGTTTGGCGCTCGTCGCCGTACTCTGGAGGCCGGCGAGCTCGAAGTTGGGGGGCGGTGCGTTGAATTCCTCGCTCACCGCCAGCTCGGCGTCGGCCGGGCGGCCCATTATCACGTTAAGTTTGGCCCTGGACACCGCCTCCATGCCGGCCATCGATATCAGGTCGGTGGTCATCTTCGAGTACTCGGTCTGGGCCCGCAGGGTGTCCTGCAGCGGCACCATGCCGGTGGCGTAGTTGACCTGGGCGACCTTGGCGAGCTGGCCCATCAGCAGCTGGTTCTCCTTGCCGATTTCCAGCGCCTTGCTGGCGTAGAGCAGGTCGTAATAGGCCGTCTTCGCATCCACATAGACCTGTAGCTGCTTCTCCCGATAACCGCCCTCCGACATCGCGGCGTCGTTCGCCGCCATCTTGCCCATCAGGCCGAGCTTGCCGGGAAACATGAACTCCTGGCTCAGCGTGTACTCAGTCATCGCCCCCTGTCCAGGGCCCAGCGTTCCGGTGGGGATGTCGTCCTTCATTATCCCGACCTTGGGGTTAGGGAGCGTACTGGCGATCGGTACGCCCGCCTTCTTCTCTTCCCAGCGTTTCTGGGATTCGATCACCGCCGGGTTGTTGGTCACGGCCGCGCTGACCGCTTCATCGAGTGTCAGCGCACCAGCCGCCAGCGCCGGGCTTACTCCGTTGACCACGAGCGTAATGGCGACTATCGGCGCCAGCCAAAAACGGTATCTTTGCCACTTCATTTGCATTCCTCCCCTGTGAGAATCGGCAACACACATTTTATGATTAAGTACACATAAGATTTAACCTAATTAAAAGCAAATCTCCTGTCAGCCAGTCGAGATTCCATAGGAAACAACGGTTATAAATAGCGCAATTATTCGGAATAATATTCCCGATCTTACCATAACTTCAACTCTTCCCTTTGCGAAATATATAACAGCCAACGGCATGGCAGGCGCTTGCCGCAGCTACTTGCGAAGCTCTTCGGTCATCTCCACACTGCGCATAGCGTTGAGAGCACAGAAAAGAAGCAGAACGCTTATCGCCAGGAATATCAGCATCATAACCCATCACCTCTCTTTCCCTTTGAATACCGGACATCGCCAGCAGTGAACATTTATACTCTACGGTGCGCCGCTAGTTTATATCTTAACGGGAAAATATGAAGAACTAATGAATGACTTCTGAAGAACTTGTGTTAATTGCCGCCATTGATGCAATAAGGCAACCGCCAATCGGCGGTTGCCTTATTGCAAAATTCGCTACGGTCATTTCTGATTCTTTATTGCACGTGATTACGCTAAGCATTCGGGAAATAATCGGGCTTTCTACCAGCGGCGATGCATTTTTCACGTTCGAAACCTAACTATTGGCATCCTGCCGGCAGCAACACACGAAAACAGCTGCCCTTGCCCGCCTTGCTTTCGACAAGTACTCTGCCGCCGTGTGTTTCTACCAGTTGCTTGACGATCGCCAGACCAATGCCCGTGCCGCCGCTCTTGCGGTTACGGGATTTGTCCGCCCGGTAGAAATGGTCGAAAATATGGGGCAGATCCTCGGCTGCTATCCCCTGGCCGGTATCGCCGACGGAAATCACGATCCACTTCTTTTCTTCCCTACACTCAACCACGGTTGCCACTTCCACCCTGCCGCCGGCGTCGGTGTAACGCACGGCATTCGTCAAAAGGTTGAAAACGACCTGGCGAATACGGTTTGCGTCAACTTCCAGTGTCGGCAGTTCGCCCAGGTCACACTCAAGCTGGATTTTCTTTTCGTTCGCCAGCCGCTTCACCATGCCGACTGCATGGGAAACGAGCTGATTGATGTCGGCGGGGGTTTTATCCAGCGATAGTTGGCCGGCCTCGGCAAGTGACAGGTCCCGCAGGTCGTTGATGAGCCTGTTGAGATGAACCGACTCTTCGAATAAAGAGCTCAGTTGTTCCTTGTCGGTCTCGACTACCCCATCGACCATGCCTTCCAGGTTGCCCTGGATCACCGCCAAAGGAGTCTTCAGTTCGTGGGCGATATCAGCGAGCAGTTGCTTACGCAGCCGGTTGTTCATTTCCAGGGCTTCGGCCATGCGGTTGAAGGCGGCGGCCAGCTGCTCGACCTCGTCATTGGAATCAACCTTGACCTTGTGGGAGAACTCGCCGCGTTCAACCGCCCGGACCCCGGCGTTTAGCACGCGCAGCGGCACGGTGATACTGCGGGCAAGGGTATAGCTGGCGGCGAGGCCGATTAGGATGATCGCCGCGCCCACCCAGAGCAAGGAATCATGAACCGATTTCAGAAACTCCTCTTCCGCTCCTCCCGCCACGTGTCCGGCAATATTTCCGCCGAACTGGGCGGCGAGGTTGGCGAGGTAGTCGTGAAACAGGCTGGTCATCTGCTGGTTGGCGAGATAAATCAGCAGGAAAACCGTGAAAGTGATGACCAGGAACATCAGCCCGGTGATGCGGTAAGTGATGCTAATCATTCGCCCTCACCGGAAAACCTGTAGCCAACCCCGTATACAGTAAGAATGTAGCGAGGCTCTTTCGGGTTGTCCTCAATTTTGCGCCGCAGGTTTTTCATATGAGCGTCGACGGTTCTTTCATATCCCTCAAACGAATACCCTTGCACTCGTTCGACGATCTGCAGCCTGGTGAATACCCGGCCGGGGTTCGTCAGTAACTGTTCGAGAATTTTGAACTCCGTCGGCGTCAGATCGAGCACAGTATTGCCCTTCTTGACCAGGTGCCGCTCTACGTCGACAAGCAAGTCTCCCTCCCGTATCGGTTCAGCCTTCACGACCGCCTTCTGGGTCCGTCGCAAAATAGCTTTGGCCCGGGCGACCACTTCGCGCGGACTGAACGGTTTCGCGACATAGTCGTCAGCGCCCATCTCCAGACCGATGACACGGTCTGTCTCTTCGTCGCGGGCGGTGAGCATGATGATCGGCACTTCACTCTCCTTGCGAAGCTTGCGACAGATATCCCAGCCGTCCATGCCGGGCAGCATAAGGTCGAGTATCACGATGTCCGGGTTCTTGTCGCGTATGGCCTGCACCGCACCGCCGCCCTCGTGGGCCAGATACGTGATGAAGCCTTCTTTATCGAAGTAGGATTTCAGCAGTTTCGTAATCTTGACGTCATCATCGACGATAAATACCGACTGGTGTGGCATAAGTTTACCTCCGTAGTAATTAGTCTGCCTATAGGTTGCCCACGTCAGTCTCCAGTACCATCTAGTGATGCCCGGAATGACCATCGTCTTTCTTTTCCGCCGTAGCCGGCTGCTCGTCCGAGTTCTGTTCAGCCGCATAAACCGTCTGCATCGGTAGGTCGGCGATATTTGCGGCAAACACACCGAGAAATATCGCCGTAATAACGGTTACAACAGTTTTTTTCACTAAGATCCCCCTCTTTCTTGTACTTGCCTTTATTTTACTATTGAAATATGAAGAACTTGTGAAGCAGTCGTGAAAATCTTGCGTTGTTTTGTTAACGCGACAGTGTCCCTACTAGCACGAAATCGTGGCAACAAATGAAAAAATCATTAATTCATATTTTCTCCATCAGAAGTTCATATCCCTATTATGAGTTTACTTACTCCCCTGGGCGGAACCGCCCCAGCCCCAACATCTTCCTCATCGCCGGCATTTCCAGACGGGCACCAAGCAGATATTCATATCTCTGAAGAGTAAATATCCTCTCCATAAGACAAGAAACAGCGGTCATATAAACCGCGGTTTCTCTTTTCAAAAGGTTTCATAATCAATCATCATGGTCGTGATCTTCCCGATCCATAATGTCCCATATATCATCCCTCCGCATAACATCTTCATGAGCTTTCCGGGCGCCTGCTGGAGCAGCCCTTCTCCCTCATCTGATCATCTAGGGACAGCATCTCCTCTTCTGAATCTGGGTATGAAAGCCGGGGTTACGGCCATATACCGCGCATATTCCTCCCCGAACCCAGCCAGCGCGTCCTTCTCTTCCAAGCGTGCCAGTCGCAAATACATTGCAACAAGCACCGGAAACATAACCACAGTCAGTAGTGTAGGCCATTGCAGCAGGAAGCCTAGCAGAATCACGATGAACGCCACATACTGAGGATGGCGGACATAGGCGTATGGTCCGGTGGTTGCCAAGGTATTATTGCGCTGAGCCCGGTAGAGGAATCTCCAGGTAAACCCCAAGAATATCAGGCCACCTAGGGTCAGCCAATTGCTGAGGGAGTGTATCGCCATACTATGCGGGTCTCCGGTAAGACCCAGCACGGTATACCAAATATGCCCCGCCTCGTGGGAGAATAGGTCGACGTCCGGATACATGCTCCCCAGCCACCCGGAAAGCAGGTAGATTGTCAAAGGGAAGCCATACATTTCCGTAAACAGAGCCACGACGAACGCCGAAAAAGCCCCGAACAAGCGCCAGTCCCGGAGAGAACGCGGGCGAGTGAAACTGAAGGCGAAAATAACGAACACCAGCGAATTCACAACCACAATCGGCCACAAACCATATGCGGACATTTTAAAAGCCCCTTTCGTGCTAGCTGCGCACGGCGGCAAACCGCCTTATTCCGTAACGGATCATCAAGCCCGCGGCCACAACGGCCGTAACCAACGCTGTCGCCTGGGCCGCCTTGATACCGCCAACCATCAGGCTATCGGTACGCAAGAACTCCAAGGCAAAGCGGGCGGTAGAATAGAGGACGAAGTAGGCCAGCGCCACCTGACCGTCAAACTTCCGTCGCGGGAACAGGTACAGCAATACACCCAGGATAAGCATATCGGCGCCTGCCTCAAAAAGCTCGGCCGGGACCAAAGGGGTCGTTCCCCAAGCGTTGTACGCGGGGGTACCCGGCTGGTATACTACGCCGTACCAAGCTGTGGTCGGCTTACCGTAGGCATCGCCGTTCAAGAAGCAGCCGATCCTGCCGATTGCCTGGCCCAGAATAAGTCCGGGAGCGCCTATGTCGGCGAACCTCCGGAATGATAAACCCTTCGAGCTAAAGTACCACAATGCCAGCAAGACATTCGCGGCGACCGCCCCTTGGATTGATAAACCGCCTTTCCAGAGCATTAGGGCCTGCCATGGTTCCGAAGCGAATCTGTCCCAGGAGAAAGCCACTTCCCACAGGCGAGCACCGATCAGCCCTGCCAATGTTCCATAAAGAGCATAGTTCATCAGGACATCCTCTTTGAATTCGCTACCACGGGCAAGTCGCAACCCAAGCCACAACCCCGCCAAAATCCCCAGAGCAAGCAGCAAACCCCAGGCCCGAATTTCCAGACTGCCTATCGAAAAAAGAATCGGATGCATCGTAACCACTCCTTGTGCGTCTAGTCGTTCTCTGGCAACGCTGGTGCCTATCCATACCGGAAAACATCTGGAATCCCCAATATCACAGGGGATTCCATCTGCGTATTACGCTTAACGGCAACTTCTATTGGTTAGGTGTAGCTTACAGGGCTGCGTCGCTTTTGGCGTCACTTCTTTTCTCCGCCGGCTTTCCGCCGCAGCAACCGCCCTTTTGCCCCTCATGCTTTAATCCGCCGTGGCGATGTCCCCCGCAGCAGCCGAATCTCATCATGAAGAATATCAACCCACCGAAAAACAATATGTTGATTACATCTTTCAATTCCATCTTTCCCGGCCTCCTTATCAAGTAATATTGGAGGTAGTCGACTGTCGATCTATTCCCCTAGCTCATTTTAAGCAGACCGCATCATTAATGATGCTCGGAGTGGCCGTCATTGACTTTACCGCCTTGACCGTCCTTGGCATTGTTTGTAGCGCCTTCCGCCTGAGTACCCGAGCTTTGTGCGGCAGCGTAAGCTGCCATAGGTTGCTGCAGCGCTACATCTGCAGCCAATACCCCCAGGAACAGTATAGCCGTTAATACTACGACGCTCTTCTTCATGGTTGTTCCCCCATTTCATTTATTGCCTTAACTTTACCAGTTTCTTATGAAGAACTAATGAACGCACTGTGAAAATGTTGTGTTAATAATCAATGACTCGTCAAACGCACTTATCGTAGCAGAGAACCGGGCCGTGGCCCGGTTCTCTGCTACATCTCCGAAAAAAACAAAGTGCCTTCCGTGTCGAGCGTCGCGACGTATACCTCATTTATCGGTCGCGGGCAATTCAGCGAAAAAAATTCTCTGAAGCCAGACAGCGAATAACCGAGTCGAATGATACTCTCTTCGACCAAATGGCCGTCATTTACGACGATCAACGGCGCCGGCCTGGCAGGAGCGGGCACACCGAGGTCCTTGGCGGAAACAGGACTGTGCCCGGGCTTTTTGATGACGCTGACATGCCCGCTCGTCTCCATTATCGCGTATTCGACCTCGCCAATATTGAACACATTTAGGGTTGACCATCCTGACCGCCGCCAGACTTACGATGCCTGCCGCTACGAGATAATTGTGTCCGGACAGAATCCCCACCTGTCTTTCCCGCATTATCCTTGTCCTTCAGCATCTAATCCCCTCCAACGCTGCGCTTCTGCCCCTATTATTCTGTGTAACGGGTTGAGCTATTACGTCGCCGGGATAAAAACACTAAATCTGCACATTCCCTTCACAGGATTTTCATATTGTCTTTCTATAATGAAATCAACAGAAACTATCAAAACAGGAGGTGTTCACATGATGATGATGTACGGATTTGACGGCCCTCTCGGCTGGCTGCCAATGGTGCTAGGCATGGTAATTCACATTGCTTTCGCGGTAATGGTAGTGCTCGCTGCGATATGGCTATTCAGATCACTGTTCCGCGGGGCGGAGCAGTACTCCGGGGAACGCAAGGCCGAGATAATCTTGAAGCAGCGCTACGCCAAAGGTGAAATCTCGCTTGAAGATTACCAACGGATGAAAAAAGAGCTAGCTTCGATATAGGCAGGTAGTAAAGAAACCGCAGCTGTTTAACGCTGCGGTTTCTTTTGTATCTATCTCCCCTGTTGGGAGAAATGAACAATATATATTAAATTGTTTAATATACTAATGTCACACCACGCATTTACCCGCATTTCCCTATCCATTTTATCCATTTTATGGTATAATATTAATCAAAAGATGTTGTATTTTGTTTAAAGGAGGATATGATTTGCTTCCTATTGTCCATAACCCCCGTGAAGTTACCCGAGCACTATCCCGCAAGGTGCCCAAGTACCTTACTCTCGACGAAACAAGGCTCCTGCTCGGGCCCAGTCTAAAGGACACTATTACGTGTCTTGGTTTCTCTGTCTAATGCTCCTGCGTACCGGGGCGAACTGCTTTCCGTTCGCCTCGGGGACGTTGATTATAACAACCAAACGATTCGCATTGTCACTGAGAAGCGTCAGTCCCATTGTCAACGCCGATTTGATTTTGCATGAAAGTGGCGTTTGAAATTTGCATGTTTGTGGCGACGGGTTACTGTTGTTTCTGTTCGAACAGCGTGTTGATGACAT
>JAVKTQ010000019.1 GCA_031460455.1 Sporomusaceae bacterium | reverse complement strand
GCTATTTCCACCATCCCGTCCCTGATATCCTGGGCCGGGATATAGGCGAAGGCCACCAGATAGCCTTGCTGGCGCATATGCTTGGTCAGCCTGCCCGCCAGAGCGTTAAGTTCGCCGAGGCTCAGCTCCTTGCCGGCTTCGCCCCGGACGAGGCTTAAAAGCTTGTCCGCCGCCAGGGGCGGCTCGCCGCCGATGCGGAAGCCCCGCACCGGTATTTTTTGCTGGCCGTCGGCCTGCGTTTGCGGCTGCCCGCCTTCCACGGTGATGGCCGGTTCCTTGGTTTCGGCCGGCTGCCGCACCGCCGCCGGAGGCTTGGCCCCTTCAATAACGGCGCCCTGGCTGGGCGGGGCGGCGAGTGCCGGGTAAACTATCCCCGCCACCACCGTAATAGCGATGGCAAAGATAATAATCCGCCTCCCCGCATTGCCTGGTTTACCGTTCATCTTATTCCTCCTTCTGGTAGCTGCTATCGTCCCCGTCTTGCGCATCTTGCCCGCCGGCATATTCAGCAATCACCCGCGCCAGTTCCGTTACCGCCAAAATTGACGACTGCCGGCCACCCAGCACCGTCAGCGAATCGGTGGCCGCCGCAATAACGATGACCTTTAAGCGGGGATTGTACTGCAGCAAGGCCTGCACCGCCTCGCGCTCGGCAACCTCGGCAACAACGACGTCCGGGCAGAGAAGCTTCAGATCGTTCAGAGCCTCGCCCGGCGATGCGTCCACCTGGGAGACCCGCAACCGTGCGCTCTGCCGCAAACTGGCCGCCAGCCCGGAAAGGTACACCGAATCTCCGCAAAATACGACTTCTATCTGCTTCAAATCTCGACACCGACTTTCGCGTTATCGCCACTTTTTATATAATCTTGCAGAAATATCGATTCTAAGATGAATATTAGCAGAAGATGTCATTAAAGCCACTAGACGAAAGTCTAGTGGCAAATAAAAAAAAGTATAGTTTTCACTATACTTCTCGCTTGATCATCATTAGTTTTCGCTTTAGTCTTTTCCCGGCGCAGCCACCAATCCCTGTTTGGCGGCGAAGGCGACCGCCTGGGACTTGTTCTCCAACTGGAGCCTGGCGGTTATCTCGCCCATATGGTATTTTATCGCCGCCTCGCTGATACCAAGCTTATCGCCGACTTCTTTATAGGTCAGACCGCCGGCGACGAGCCCCAGAATCTCCCCCTGCCTAGGCGTGAGGAGCGCCGTCCTGGCGGCGGCCTCCGCCCTTGCTTCCCGCGTATTTTCGCGCCGGGCGAACTCGGCCAGTACCTTCGCGGCCAGGCCGGGCGACAGCGGCGTATCGCCGGTGGCCATCCCTGACAGTTGCTGCAAAAAATGCTCCTTGGCCATACCTTTCAGCAAATATCCGGCGGCGCCGGCCTTGATCGCCTCGAACAGATGGGCGTCATCCTGGGATACCGTCAGCATCACGACTTTCACATCGGGAAGCTTCGCCTTAATCAGCCGGGTAGCCTCGATACCGCCGCCGCCGGGCATCTGAACATCCATCAGGATGACGTCGGGCTTAAGCTCTTCCGCCTTGCCGAGAGCCTCCGGGCCATTTCGGGCCGTTCCCGCCACCTCGATATCGTTGGCGGCCAGCATATTCCCCAGTCCTTCGAGAAACAAAGCATTGTCGTCTACCAGCAATAATCTCATTGCGTCCTTCTCCTTCTACCCTCCGCGTTGCGCCAGCGGCAGCGTTATGACCACCGCCGTACCGGCATTCGGCGCCGACTCGACCGAAAGCCGCCCCCCCGACTCCTCGGTCCTTTCCTCCATAATTCTCAGACCGTAGCTCCCTTTTTTCCCAACCGCCTGAACCGGGTCAAACCCCCGCCCGTCATCCTCAACCCTGATCTCGGCCATATCCCCGTGACGCCTGGCGACCACCTTGACATGGCGCGCGCCGGCGTGTTTTCTTACATTGGTCAACGCTTCCTGGACAATTCTCAGCAGCTGGGCTTCCGCAGTCGGCGGCAGCCGGCCGGCGATTAGCCCCTCATCGACAACCAGTTCGGCGTCGATATTGTTGTTTTGACGATACCACTGAAGATAATCCGCCAGCGTCCGCCACAAGCCGTGCTTCTCGCCGGTTGCCGTCCGCAGCCCCGCGATCGACTCGCGGATATCGACGTGAACATCCCTCGTAACCCCGGCCAGCCTTTCCAGCACCGTATCGACCTGGGCCGGCTCGTTCTTGGCCAGCAGCGAGCGCGCCGCTTCCACCTGCATGTTAATATACCCCCACAACTGGCCGGCGCCATCGTGCAGCTCCCGCCCCAGCCGGTCCCGTTCCGTCATGATCGACAACGCCTTCTGCTGCTCGACTATCTGGGCCTGGACCTGCTTCAGCTCGGTCGTATCGTGGAGGACGATCGCCTTGCCGATATTAATATTGCCCCAGCCTGTCAGCGGCGTGACGTGGTACGAATAATCCCCGCTGCCCTCCAGACGGATTTCCCCCTCCGCCGCCGCCCTGATATCCAGCAGCGCGGTCATCGCCGGCCAGGACGCGAATACCTCCCGGAAAGGTCTGCCGATCAGAGTCGGGGCTTTATCGCCGAACCGCCGCCGGGCGGACGGATTAAGCTCCATAATATAGTCCTGGTCGTCGGTGATGATCAGACTGTCGTCGATATTGCCGATAACGGTCGACTCGGCCAGGAGCATCAGGCTGAGGACCCGCAGGCGGAAAAAGATCCACGTCCAGGCCAGGCCGCTCAGCAGGAAAGCCAGCGGCAGCGGCGGAATGACGCCGGCCTGCTGGTCGATGGCCCACAGGATATGTCCGGCCAAAGATAACAGGGGATCGGCCGGCAGCGCCGCGATCTGCCACCGCCGCAGGCCGGAGGCCCTGCGCGCCCAGATGACGCACAGCACACTGACCAATAAGAACTGAAAATAGGCTATGCCCATAACGGCCCAGTAAATCGGACCGCGGACGATGCCGAAGGTCAGCCCGTCCCAAACCACTCCGCGCCAAAACCAGCCGTGCCATCCGGTAGTCAAGAGCGCCAGCGTACAAAAGACGGTAACCGCCACCAGCGCCGATACGACCGTCCTGGCCAGCCGACCCTTTTGCCCGGCGATGTTCACGACGAACAATAAAAACGTAGGAATTATGAGCAAAGCGCTCATTTGCTGGATTTTGACCCAGAAAACCTTATCCGCCAATGCCGGGCTGACGGTAACCATAACCAGCGCCAAAAGAAAGATTGCCCGGAGAGAGAGGCTGAGAACCCAATAGCGCGCCGCCGGCGTCTTGCGGTACTGAAAGGCGTACCCCGCCAGCGCCGCCAACACCGCCCCCGCCAGCAGATAGAACCAGATGTCTCTTATCGGATGGTAGATCATCACCTGAAGAGGTGAGGCTATGTCCCCCGGCAAATATGTATCCATGCCTAAATCCTCTCAGCATAAATGGATAAAACAAACTTGATTTACAATATTCGCTAAGCTCCAGCCCCTTCCTGCAAACACAAAAACAGCGGCCCCTGCCGCTGTTTTCTCCGTCCGGTGTCCCATCCAGCAGTGCTTGCTGTTGGCCATCCACTCCTGCACCGTATTCAGCATCTCGCCGAACCGCTGAAAATGGACCACCTCCCGCTCCCATAGGAACCTGAGCGCATCCTTCACACACTCGTCGTCCGTGCAGGCGATAAGATGCTCATACGTAGTGCGGGCCTTCTGCTCGGCCGCCATATCCTCCGTCAGATCGGTGATCGGGTCGCCCAGGCAGGCGATATACTTCGCCGACCGGGGGATACCGTTCGCGTCCGTCCAGAACAGGCCGAAGGCGGCTGCGATAGAAAGAAGCTTCTACCATTGCTGAAGAAGAGTATCCTCATCCTTCTCATCATACTGGCGTCACCGCCCCGCCGCAGCCGAATGCCTGTCAAAACGAAAAATCCGGCATTTTGAGTGCCGGATTTTGATGTTTTATATTCACTTTTGGGGGTGTGGTATCAATAGTCCTTGCTGCCGCCGGAGGAGCCGGATTTGTTGCCGTAGACAATGTCGACGACAGCTTTGTTGTAGTAGGTGACGTAGACCCGGAAGGGGTGGGTATTGGGAGTGGGGTCGGCGGCTGCTATCTTAATTTTGTTCTGCAGTATCTCGATGCCTACATGGTAAGTCTGGCCAAGGTCCCACCATGCGCGGGAGTCGAGGTATTTGCCTTGCTCGGTGGACGGCGGGCCGTAGCGTCCGGTCAGGCCCTGTTTGAGGGCGTTATACCTGTCAATTATCTGGTCGTCTTTAAGCGGCCAGGATATGCGGAACTGCCACATCTTGCCCTGGTAGAAGTAGACGTATATCCAGGCATCAGGAAATTCGGCGAACGGGCCCTGAAAATACAGCCACTTGTTATCGCCGTCTTTGCCGTCGAGGAAGGATACTCTCTGGGTGTTGGGCCGCTTGAGGAGAATATTCTTGGTTTCTTCCTCAGTAGAGCCCCAGGGAACACCAAGGACTTTGTCGGCTTTGAGCGTGGTCACGGGCTGGCCGTCTTTCCATTCGCCGTCATGGACGACTTTGCCTGAGGCGTCCTTGCCTACGCCGAAGCCGTTCGGAGCGCTGTTCTTGAAGTCTCCTTCGTAGACGCGGCCATCGGCCCATTTGAATATGCCTTTGCCGTTGTATTGGCTGTTTTTCCACTCGCCATCGTAGATGCGGCCGTCAGGCCATTTGTATATGCCTTTGCCGTCGTATTGGCCGTTTTTAAACTCGCCTTCGTATGAACCGCCATTTGCGAATTTAAATATCCCATAGCCATTATAGAAGCCGTTTAGGAATTCGCCTTCATAGACATCGCCGGTAGGGTGTCTGAAGATGCCCTTTACCCATGCGCCGTCTTTGTAAGTGCCGTCGAAGGAGTAGCCGTCAGACCATTTGATGTCGACTCTGCCATTCATAATCCCGGCCTTCATATCGGCTTGGGCAGTGGCTGAATAGATCTTACCGTCCTTACCTTTGACGGTGAGGGTGAGGTTGCCGCTGCCGTCGGCTTTGCCGTCGACCGCCGGTCCCGACCAGGTGGCTGACACGATTGTAAAGTTATCGTGCACATAACCTATCTTAGTGCCGGTCGTGGTGTCAGTGGCCCAGGTTACTGCCGCGGCGAAAGCGGTGGAGCATAGGAATAGAGAAAAAAGCACGAATAATAACGTTGTCCGTAATAGTTTCATGCCAATTACCTCCCTTAGAAGCATTTGAGGATGTGGACTTAGCATGGTTCGCGGAATTTCCACACGTATTTATTTTTATCAACAAATTTCCAGAGAGATAATAAATAATCCTGCTAAAATCGAGGACAATTGTCAAGTCTTAGCACGCAGAAACACCTTTCAAACAAGAAATCAACTCCGCATCTTGTATTGTCTGGATGTCTTTTATTCGGATGATAAATTATCAGCTGCGGTGCCGTAATGCCCAGCATCGACGAGTATGTTTCCACGATTATCCCCTCAATGGAAAAGTGCCAAATAGAATATCATTGACAATATTTGCCCTCCTCCTGCATACCCTTCGGCATAGTGCGCGGCACTCGCCCCCCACAACACAAAAACAGCGGCCTCTGCCGCTGTTTTCCTTGTCTGTCGCTACTTCTCCGTCCGGTGTCCCATCCAGCAGTGCTTGCTGTTGGCCATCCACTCCTGCACCGTATTCAGCATCTCGCCGAACCGCTGAAAATGGACCACCTCCCGCTCCCACAGGAACCTGAGTGTATCCTTCACACACTCGTCGTCCGTGCAGGCGATAAGATGCTCATACGTAGTACGGGCCTTCTGCTCGGCCGCCATATCCTCCGTCAGATCGGTGATCGGGTCGCCCAGGCAGGCGATATACTTCGCCGACCAGGGGATACCGTTCGCGTCCGTCCAGAACAGGCCGTGATTATGCTGCACGAACTGCCCCTCCCAGCCGGCCTCCTTGAAATCCTCGCACGACGCCCCGTCCACCAGCTTAAACACCAGCGCCGCGATCATCTCCATATGCGCCATCTCTTCCGTGCCGATATCCGTTAAAAGAGCCTTGGCGTTATCGGTAGGCATCGAATAACGCTGATTCAGATACCGCAGCGACGCCGACAGCTCGCCGTCCGGGCCGCCGTACTGGGTAATGACCATCTTGGCGAACTTCACATCCGGGCAACTTACCCGCACAGGATGCTCCATCTTCTTTTCATATATCCACATCTCGTCATTCTCCCTTAAACAAATTTAGATCTCCCAGGGCCAGGGCCCCTCAGCCCATTGCCATGGCTTCCCAGAGATTCCTCCCCAGCCGAAATTGAACAGCGGGCCGAACTCGGCCTCGTAATCCTTCCTCATCTTCTTGAGGACTTCCACCGCGCAATTATAATCATTGACCGCGTCTTCATCGCAGGGATGGGTGTCCAGGTACAGGTTAAGCTCCACCGCCACGAACTCCATCTCCTGGAGCCTTTTCAGCATAGCGGCCTGTTTTGCGCAATCCATGAATCCTTCACCTCCGTCGCCTTATTCAGGAATAGGATACACACCCCAGAGTTCGGGGAACAGCGTGCCCCGCATCAGCGCCTCGCGCGGCGAAAAAGCCTTGTCGTAGCACTGCCAGGGAACATACGCGTGAGCCAGCAGCATATTCATCGGCATAGGATGCTCATCGGCCATCGGCATCTTGTTCATCCCTTCCATGCCGCAATCCATGCCCTGCTCCATATCGTCCTCCATACAGTCCTTCATCTGCATCATCTTGTCCTTCTTCAGCGCCGGCACGTCCGCCGCCATCGCTTCCTCGTACCACTTGGGCCTGGTCTGTTTATCCAAACGAATCTACCTCCTCATTCATAGACCTACTACATTTTATGTGAATCTGACTGGCAACGTCACAACCGGCAAAAAAAAAGCCGACCATAACGGTCAGCCTCTAAACCCATATTAACTCATCGGCATCAGCAAAAACGCCAGCAAATACAGCGCGATCCCCGCGCCCCGGTAAAAACAGGCCAGCGCCCAGCCCAACCGGATAAACGTCGTGTCAAATCCCGTATACTTGCCGAGGCCTGCGCACACCCCGAAAACCAGCCCATTGTCGGCATCGAGAGCCAGGTGCCGACCGCCGGGAAAATACCCGGCCGGTCCCGCCGCGTCCTGCAACAGACTCCAGACTATGGCGCCGCTCAGGGCATAAGCCCCCACGCGGATAAGCCACAACATAAAACCGCCCCCTGGTTACAGTGGCATAGTCATTAGCATTATGCCACCTTGTCAGCGAGCCTAAACATCGGCGAACGTTGATAAGCCCCCATCTGCGGCGCGCCCGCAAGGGGCAGGCCGCAGTTCTAGGCGCTATGCGCCAAGAACTTGCGCACTTGCTCCTCCGGGCGCTTGCTTGCGTACCTCCGAAGTACGCGGCGCGTCCCCCGAGCGCTATGCCGTCCATGGCGCGCTCGGGACTAGGCCCGTCCAGGGCCGTCGTCGGAGCGCCTTGCATCTAGGGGCTTCTGAACGTTCGCTTGCACTACCTTATCTACTTCCTGCCCAGCCGGCGGTTGACCAGCTTCAGGCGAACGCTCTCTTTATCTGTGCCGTTCTCCGTGCCGCCTTCGGCCGGCGCGGGCGCCTTCCCGCCCAGACGACCGACGCTTATCAGCAGACCGATCGCCAGCAGATTGACCACCAGCGACGTACCCCCGAAACTAATGAAAGGCAGCGGCACCCCCGTCACCGGCAGCAGGCCGGACACCATCGCGATATTGCCCACCGCCTGGCCGACGACGAGAAAAGTCGCCCCGGCGGCCACAAGCATCCCGAACCCGTCGCGGGCCTGCAGCGTGATCTTGATGCCGTACCAGGCCAGCAGCGCGTACAGCACCAACACCAGCAACGCGCCCGCGAACCCCATCTCCTGGCACAGCACCGCAAACGCAAAATCTGTATGAGCCTCAGGCAGATAGTGAAACTTGCTCGCCCCCATCCCCAGCCCGGTGCCGAACAAACTACCCGACCCGATCGCCATGAGCGCCTGGACGGTCTGGTAGCCGCTCGTCTGCTCGTAAGACCAGGGGTCGAGCCAGGCCAAAATGCGTTCGGCCCGGTACGCGGCCGCATAAACCAGGTACACCGTCCCCATAGCGCCGCAGAACATCAGGCCGTAAACCTGGCGCTTGGGAATACCGCTAGGCAAATACAGGATCAGGCACAGGCCGACGATAACCACCGCCGTGCCCATATCAGGCTGCCGCAGAACGAGGAACCCCATTATCCCGGTAACAATCACCGGCCAGGAAAAAATCGTCACCGGCCGGCCCTTCTCCAGGCGCGGCCCGATATAAGCGGCCGTCATCAGGATCGCGGCAATCTTGGCAAACTCCGAAGGCTGGAACTTAACCCCCAGCTTCAGCCACCGCCTGGCGCCATTGGCGTCGATGCCGCCAAAATGCACCGCCACCAGCATCGCCAGCACCGCCAGCACGATCAGCGGCAAAAACTTCACCAGCCGGCGGTAATCAAAGCGCGCGGCGACCGCCAGGCCGATCATCCCGATCATAAAAGCCACCATGTGCCTTTTCAGAAAAAAATAGCTGTCGTTCAAAAGCTGTCCGGCCAAGACGAAGCTGGCGCTGAACACGTTAATCGTGCCGATGGCGAACAACATCAGCACAATATAAAAAACCGCCTCGCCGGGGCTGGCCCACGGAACAGGCACCCTGCGCACACCGCTCCCTCCTTCCGCCGGAAAACATCCCGTCCCCATTATACCAGAAACCGCCGAGCCGCCCAATATCGCTTTTTGCCCCGAACCGAATAATATATAATACCGATTTCCGGAGGTGATACATACATGCCCACCACAGCCGTCACCCCCTTCACCCTCCTCCTCCTTGACGCCGCCGGCCAAACCCTCCTGCTTGCCGACGGCCCCAGCGGGGAAATTCTCGCCGAATACCCTCTGCCCCAGGGCTACGCGGCCGTCGACCTCATCGCCGGCCCCGGTCCCGGCCCCGCTTTCGTCACCCTCGCCGGACACAGCGGCGCCGGCGCGCTCTGTAAAATCGACCTGACCGCAAGAGCGGCGGACCACCCCGCCGTGCCTTTCCCCCTGCCCCATCCCGTCCAGTTTTCCCTCGCCGCCGACGGCCTCACCGCCTATCTGGCCGACCCAGCCGGCGTCCTGCACGCCATCGACCTCGCCACAGCAGCCTGCTCGGCCTGGGAAAAGCCGCCGGACGCCGCCGCCTGCGCCGGGCTTGCCGTCGCCGGCGGTGAAATCCACGGCGTATGGGAAGCCGACGGCGGCGGTCTCGCGGCCGTCTACTCACCCGCCGGAATCCTTCTCCGCACCTGCCGCCTAGGCGTCGTTCCCACAAGCCTTGCCGCCATGTCCGGGTTTGTGCTCGCCACCTTCACCGCCAGCCCTGCCAGCGGCGAAGGCCTCATAATATTCCCGCCCGACGGGGGCGACCCCGTCGTCGTCACCATCCAATGCTCCCGCTGCGCCGCCGCCCACCCCGTCTACCCCGCCCACGCCGCCACTGCTGACGGCAGAACAGCCTACATCGCCTGCGAAGACAGCGCCGCCGTCGCCGTCGTCGACCTCGCCGCCGCCACAGTCACCGGCACCATCTTCCTCGGGCGCTCGGTCTCCCGCCTGTCCCTCACCGCCGACGGCCGGTTCGCCGTCGCCTCCAGCAACGCCAACGCCGACCTATGCCTCATCGACCTCGTCAACCGCCGGCCGCTCGCCTTTACCGCCTGCAGCCGCGAACTCCTCCGGCCGTTAGCGATAATTGACTAGCGCCACCCCGCCGGCGAATAGCGAAAAAATAACGAGAACCCCTTCCCAGGGGTTCTCCAGCTTGTAGACAAAGTCAGACTGGTGAGAAAGGTCCAGATGCAAGGCGCACCGGAAGAGCGCGCCGCGCCGCGTACTTTGGGACGTACGCAAGCAAGCGCTCTGAGGAGCAACGCCGCAGATGGGCCTTTATCGACAGTCTGGAGAACCCCTTCCCAGGGGTTCTCGTTATTACTCCCGCGACCCCAGCGGCCGGGGCCACTTGCCGCTCCACTTGTAATTGGCCTGTTTCGCCGGCGGCTCGGCTGGCGGGGGCGGGAGCGGCGGCTCAGAATCGCGGTCGTCGTCCTCCTCCTCCTCCTCGTCATCGTCGTCGCAATAAACCATCGCCGGCTTTTGGGCAATCTCCTCGGCGGCCACCGCCACCGCGCCGCCGCCACAATTGGCCGCCAGCGCCGCGGTTTCTTCCAAAACCGCAAACTCAAGCTCGCCGTCATCGACGTATGGTACAAAAGTGCCCTTATCCAGGATCGACAGCACCAGCAGGAAGTGATCCGCCTCCCGCCGCACATGATCGGCCAGCAGCGCCGGAATCAGCCCCACCAGCCGGCACTCCGCGATCAGCGTCTCGGCCGCCCGCTTGAAATCCCGCAGCCTGATCGTCGACACCCTGACATCCTGCAAAAAACGCCGGAACGAAGGCACCTCGTCCGTCGCCCCCCGCAGCATGCTCACGAAATCGCGGCCCTGCAAGTAAAGCGCGTCGAACTCGCCCGCAAACGTTTCCGCCGTCTCCACCATCGTCCGCTCCGAAGGATCGAGGCGGTGGACGATAAACTCGCTATGGTCGGCCATCAGCCGCAGCCAGAACGCCACCTCCCGCGCCCCCGCCGACTGATAAAGCGGCCGTCCGCTCCCTAAAGCCGCCAGCAGCATCAGCAGATATTCGGCCTCGCGCGACATATGGTCGAGCAGCAGCGCAAAATTGTGTCCCATAAGCTGGCACGTCAGCACCATATGCAGCAGACGGCGTTTATAACGGTAAAAATCGCCGACGACCGTCTGCGCGTCATCGACAAGCTCGGCGAACTGCCGCTGGCTTTGCACCCGTTCGGCCCGGGCCCGCAGCTCGGCAAACTCCTGCTGGAAATTGTCGGCCTCCCCGATGAGGACGACGTTATCGCAAGGCAGGCCCGCCTTAATGAACTGGGCATGCTCTTCCATTATCCGCAGCCAGAACTTCAGCTCCTCAAGGTTCAGCGGCGGCACCGGCTGGCGTTTATCATTCACAACCTTCGGCCGTGGCATAGTAACCCTCCCCAATTGCCAAATTTTTTGCTACTACATTGTATGCCACGGCCGGCGTTTTTGTTAAGTTTTACATAACTATGGGAAAACCGCCTCGCAACGGTTGATCTTCACCCCCAGCGTCCTGAACCTCATCTCGTACTCGGTCATGATATCGCCGTCCACCCCGGCAGGCAAGTCGAACGTCACGTTCCTCACCTCCAGGCCGGCGTTCGCGAACTCTTCCAAAGAAAACGCAAACAGTTCGGCGTTGTCGGTCTTGAAAGACAACTCGCCCCCTGGCGCCATGATGATCCGATACCTCGCCAGAAAAAAACCGCAGGTCAGGCGGCGTTTGGCGTGGCGCTTTTTCGGCCACGGATCGCAAAAATTGATATAAAGGCGGCTCACCTCGCCAGGCGAAAAAATATCGGCAATCCCGCCGGCGTCGAAATGCAGCAGGCGGACATTCGGCGCGCCGCGGGCGCTAACCCGCTTCGCCGCATGAAACAGCACCTCAGGCTGCGCCTCGATGCCGACAAAATCTGTCCCCGGCGCCTTGGCCGCCAGCTCACTGATAAAGGCGCCCTTGCCGACCCCCAGCTCCACATGCAGAGGGGCCGCCCGCCCGAACTCCTCGTCCCATCCGCCGCCAGGCCGCGGCGCGACCACAAGCCCCGCAAACTCCTGCAGAGCCTCCGTAATCCCCGGCTTCCTCCGTAAACGCACAACCAATCCTCCGTCTGTTTTCATTTGCGGGCCCGATTCCCGCCTCGCAAAAACTTGCTCAAATGTAAAAAACAGTAAATTATTTCCTTTGTTGTCACATCATTGACAGGAATTGGAAAATAAATGGAGAATATCCCCTATACCGTATAATGGTGAAAGGAGAGATCCAGGTGGAACTCCCGGCCTCCCTCCAGGTTGTCCTCGACGCCATCCCGGCCGCCGCGGCGGTTCTTGACGCCGACCACCGCGTCGCCCTCATCAACCGACACGCCGAAAAACTGCTCGCTCTCCACCGGTCGGCCGCCATCGGCCACCTGCTACCCGATATCGGTCTCGCCTGGCTCGCCCCGCTTCTCCGGCCTGGCAACTCCTTCACCGGCAAACAGGCCTGCCTCACCGACTCCGGGTACCCGGCCACCGTCTTCGTCGACGCCGCTCCGCTGCCCCACGACGGCAACCCGGGCGGCACCCTCGTCGTCATCCGGGAAATACCGGACACCTGCAGAGCCGACCGCCGCATCGAGCAGCTCGAAAGCCTCGCCGGCATCGGCGAAATCGCCGCCGGCGCCATCCACGAAATCCGCAACCCCCTGACATCCATCAGCGGCTTCGTCCAGCTCATGCGCGCCCGCGCCGTCCGTCAGGCCGACCAGACCACCACAGACTACTGCACGCTGATCGCCGAAGAAATCGGCCACATCAACAGCGTCCTCTCCGACTTCCTCACCCTGGCCAAATCGCCGAACACCAAATTCACCGCCGTCGACATCGGCCAGCTCATCCGCGACGTGCAAAGCCTGATATACGGCGAAGCCATCCTCTCCAAAATAACCGTCACCGCCCGTCTGCCCGGCGAACCGCTCCTCATCCACGGCAACAGCGACAAAATCAAGGAAGTGCTGATAAACCTCGCCCGCAACGCCTTTCAGGCCATGCCTGACGGCGGCGCCCTCACCATCACCGCCCGCGCCGACGGCCCCGCCGCGCGCATCGATCTCGCCGACACCGGCCAGGGCATCGCCCGCACCGCCATGGCGGAAATCTTCAAGCCCTTCTACACCACCAAAGAAAACGGCACCGGGCTTGGACTCGCAATCTGCCGGCGCATCGTAGAAGACCATCGCGGCGAAATAACCGTCAGCAGTGAAATCGGCAAAGGGGCCGTCTTTACCCTTACCTTCCCCCGTCTCCCCGGCGACGATACACCAGGCGGCACCTTATAAAACTTGCCGCGCGCCGCCAAAAAACGACCCGTAGGAACAGACTGCCCTCGGCAGTCTATTCCTTCTCCAAACCGTACTTCTTGATATACCTGTACAGCGTCACCCGGCTCACATCCAGCATTCCCGCCAGGCGGCTGACATTGCCTCGCGCCGCCTGCCACGCCGCCACAAAAGCCTCGCGGTCCTCCTTCCAGACCTCGCTCGGCCCGGCCTCTCCCGGCAGATGAACCGCCTGAGCCGTGATAACGCCGCCCTGGGTCCGGAAAAACGCCTGCTCGACGACAGCCTGCAACTGCTTGATATTCCCCGGCCACTCATATCCTTTGAGAAGCGCCACCGCCTGCGGCGCAATCTCCTTTTTCCCCATCCCGTGCTGCTCCGCCAGCTCCCCGATAATATGCTCCGCCAGCAGCGTGATATCGTCACGGCGGGCCCTGAGCGCCGGCACACGGATAACCGTCCTGGCCACCGCCTCGTACAGCTCGAGCGGGAACCGCCCCTTCTCCGCCAGACGCCTGAGATCGCCGTCGCACGCGGCGATAATCCTCACATCCAGCGTCTGCTCCGCCCGCTCCGGCAGCCGTCCGGAGGCAAGCACCGCCGCCAGCTTGTCCGCCAGCGCCGGCGGCATCTTCTCGATCTCATCGATAAACAGCGTGCCCCCGTGGGCCAGCTCCAGCTTGCCGGGGCTGCCCCCCGTCCCGAACAATTCGCCTGCCAGCACATCGGGCGGGATATCGCCGCACCTTACCGTTATCAGCGGGCCGGCAGCCCGCGCCCCCGCCTGGTGGATGCCATGGGCCAAGCGCTGCTTGCCTGTCCCCGGCTCGCCCTGCAGCAGCAAGTGGTGATCGCCGCGGGCCGCCCGGCCGGCCTTCTCGATCATCGTCCGGAACACCGGCGCCTCGCCTGTCAGGCTGGCCAGGCTATAGCGGGCCGCATAGCTCACCGCATGCGCCTCCAGCACCTTCAAATCCTCGATCGACTGCGATATCGCCGCGATGCCGCTCACCTCGCCGTCGCGGTAAAGCGGCAGCACCGTCGTAATATCCTCATAAGTCTTGCGCGGCGTTATCCACACCACTTCCTTATTATGCGACGGGATGCCCAGCAGCCCCTTGGCCAGCGGCGTATGCCGGTAATTGAGCACAACCTCCTCCAAATCGGGCAGCTGATCCGCCCCGCCGCCGTCCGCCTGGGGCGAAAGGCGGCTCTGGCCCAGCCTGTTGGCATACGCCACCCGGCCGCCCGGCAGAATATGGTAAACAGCCAGCGGCACCGCGTCAAGAATGACGTGCTTCGCCTCCAGGCGGGCCACCATCGCCAAATTATGCTCCATCACATACTTGATCGTCAGCAGCAGCGCCTCCAGCGCCCCCGACGGCAGCTCGGCCTGCTGGGTCGAAACCAGCGTCAGCACATACTGCAGCTTGCCGTCCAGGAAAATCGGCGCCGACCCGGCGTCCCCCGCCTGGCCGTCCTCGATCCACATCTCCGGGCCGAAAACGAGAAAAGGCGTCTTATGCTCATAAGCAATCGCGATACTCGACGTGCCGATATCCTCCTCGGTCAGCCTCGCCCCCTCCACCTCGCCCGGCGACTTCTGGAAAAAAGGCAGCGCGTAATTCTTCAGCGCATAGCACTCGCTGTCAAGCAGCAGCAAACTGAGATTGTACATATTGAAGTGCCCCCGCACCTCCTGATACAGCCCCTCCAAAAAATCCAGCGCGGCGCGGTGCTTTTCCCGGCGCCCCTCAAGCTCAGCCTTGGACAGCTTCACCGGCGGGCGCAGCGAATCGCGCGGAACGCCCCAGGCCTTGCTCCGCTGCCACGACTCAGCCACCCACGGATGGACATTGGCGTCGAGTGTCCCATACTCGACGAACCGCCGGTAATATTGCAATAATTTTTCTTTGCTCCGCCGCTCTCGAATCATAATGTTTCTGCCCTTTCCTTTCGATATATATTGTAAAGGAAACCGACCCTAATTATTAGCCGGAAAATAATATTCGTTATCCACTAGTATTGATTATTATTATTTGCTATAATAAGCAAAAAAAGGAGGGCTTTGCATGTTGGTAAACGGAGTTAGAGTAAGCGCCGACCCAGCCTTGAACAACGAGGAGATCGTCGCCCTCGTCCATGAAGAAATCAGGCTGTGGCAGCAGCGCGATAAGACCCTCGGCGCGGTCGACCTGTCCCTCGACGGCGAAAGCATCATCATCCGCGGCCACGAAAAATCGCCCATCCGCCGCGTCCGCCGCATCACCGGCTACCTCAGCACCATCGACCAGTTCAACGACGCCAAACGGGCCGAGTGCAAAGACCGCGAAATCCACGCCGGCTGACCGCCTTCGCCCTAATCCGTGCTTGCCCGGCACCCCGAACAGGACACCACCGGTGTCCTGTTCTCTTTTGCCGCCTCGCCGGTCTGCCATACTTAACAACATACGCTTATATATTCGTGGCAAATTTTGCTTTTCCCTCTCGCCCGCGCCGGCGGAACGGAGCACCCGCACGGCAGGGGTTTCTCAGGCGGCGCCGAACTATCAAAGTATCGTCTCCGCGCAGCCCCGTCCTGTAAATCGTCCTAAACATAAAGGGAGGTTTTAAAAATGGCTCAAGCATTCGCGTCCCCCGGCAAATACATCCAAGGGTACAACGAACTCGCCCGCATCGGCAAACACGCCGCCGCTCTCGGCAGCGCGGCGTTCGTCCTCTGCAGCCAGGGGCGGCTCCACGACCTGCAAGGCGTCATCACCGACAGCTTCAAAGACACCGGCATCCCGGTGGTATTCGAGCCCTTCGGCGGCGAATGCACCAAACAGGAAGTCGAGCGTCTGCGCGCCCTCGTCAAAAGCCACGGGAGCAACCTCATCATCGGCCTCGGCGGCGGCAAAGCCATCGACACCGCCAAAGCCGTCGCCTACCACGAAAAGACCCCCGTCATCATCATTCCCACCGTCGCCTCCTGCGACGCGCCCACCAGTTCGGTAGTCATCTTCTACAACGAAGACGGCACCTACCAGGAAGCGCTGCTCATGCGGCGCAACCCCAACATCGTCCTCATCGACACCGGCATCATCGCCAACGCTCCCGCCCGCCTGCTCGTCGCCGGCATGGGCGATGCCCTCGCCACCTACTTCGAAGCCCGCACCTGCGTCGAAAGCCACCGGCGCAACCTCGCCGGCGGCACCTTCACCCTCGCCTCCTACGCCCTCGCCAAACTTTGCTACCAGACCCTGCTCAACGACGGCCTCGCCGCCCTGCTCTCCGTCCAGAACAAAGTCGTCACCAAAGCCCTCGAAAACATCATCGAAGCCAACACCCTTCTCAGCGGCATCGGCTTCGAAAGCAACGGCGTCTGCGCCGCCCACGCCATCTACGACGGCTTCACCGTCCTTCCCGGCGCCCGCCAGAATTATCACGGCGAATGGGTCGCCTTCGGCACCGCCGTCCAGCTTGTCCTCGAAAACCGCCCCCGTGAGGAACGCGAAGAAGTGCTGCGGTTCTGCCGGAGCGTCGGCCTGCCGACCACCCTCAAGGACCTAGGCCTCGAAAACATCGGCCGCGACCAGCTCCTGCAAGTCGCCAAAGCCGCCGCCGCCCCCAAGGAATCCATCCACAACGAACCCTTCCCTGTTTCCCCCGAAGACGTAGTGGCCGCCATCCTCGTCGCCGACGCCCTCGGCCGCGAATACAGCAAAAACTAACCCCGCACGCGCAAAGAACTGCCGGCAAACTTGCCGGCAGTTCTTTTTCGGTTCCAAACTGCCCCTAAATAGCCTTAACGTTTCCGCTCCGCCTTTGCCGCGCCACCTTCACGAAATATTCATCGTTCCCTGCGCCGTATTCCGGCAGAAAACCGTACTGCGCGCCGCTCTTGTCGTCCTCCGTCAGGATGATGATGCGCTCGTTGGCCGCAACCCCCTTCAAAATGCCCTGCGCCGATTCTTGCGGCGTAATGGCGCTGTCCGGGGCGCCACCCGCCTTATCCCAAATGGGGGTGGCGACAGTGCCGGGAATTACTGTGGAAAGGCGGACGTTTTCGTCCCACAGCTCGCTGCGCAGCGAAGTGGTAAAAGCCATAAGCGCCGATTTCGTAGCGCTGTACAATGTTTGGTAAGGCATCGGCGAAAACACGATACCCGATGCGGTATTGGCGATATGGCCGCCCCCCTGGGCGCGCATGATCGGCAGCACCGCCCGGACGCCGTACAGGGCGCCGTAGAAATTGACTTCGAAAGCGAACTTCCAGTCCGCATCGGTCGTATCGTCGAAGGCCTTCGCCAGCCCCAGCCCGGCATTGTTGAAGAGCAGATCGACGCGGCCCACCCCGAACTCCGCCGCCTTATCTATCAGAGCAAAGACGCTCTCCCGGCTGGTGACGTCGGTGCGGACGCCCAGCACTTTTCCCGGATAGGCGGCTTCGAGCCGGGCGCATTCCGCTTTCAGCTTTTCTTCGTTCAGATCCGCCGCAACCACGCCCCTCGCCCCAAGGGCGAGCAGCTCTTCGCACAGAGCGAGGCCGATGCCGGACGCGCCGCCCGTGACGACAGCCACTTTGTTTTCGAAATACTCCTTCATCCCATACCCCTCCTTCGTTCTATTCCAGCACGCGGGCCAGGGGAGCCTTGAGGACGAGAGGCCCCTCCAGCATCCTGGCCGGCCCCATCTCGACAACGGGCAACCCGGCGAGCGCCTTGATGATTTGCGCCTGTTGCGGGCTTTGCAGCCATGACAATTCGGTCCACTCTACAGACCCTTTCCCTGTCCACCCTTTGACCACTTCTAACTCCTGCGGGAAGAAGACAGGCTGGCTCAGGTCCGCTCCTGGGCCGCCCACCTTGGGGATGTAGCGCCAGCCGATGGCGTCCATGGGAACAATTCTCATCCGGGCAAGTTCCTGTTCGTTAAAAGGCACGGCGTCGCAGAAATGAAGGCGCAGGAAGGTATTGCCTTCGAAACTGACGTTAGTGAAGTAGTTCCCCGAAAATACATGCAGGTCTTCGATGTCGGCGTAGATTTTCGGGAATCCCGTCTCCTCCCGCCCCGACAAAATCGGTGTGGTTTTGTTCTCCCAGATAACCAGCACATATGGCGCCTCCACACGGTCGCGGGCGCCGGTAAATCGCACGGGAGCGCTCACCATCACCAGATTGTAAAAAGAGCCCGCCAGCCAATCGACGCCGCGGCATTGGGTGAAGGCGACGCCCACTTCCGGCCGCACCAGCTCGAAGGCTTCGGGGATGTACGCTTCGAGCAACTTTCTCTCCGTGGTGTAGGAAAAGGAAATGGTCACATTATCGCGGTAACGGGTGCCCTCGGCGACATAGTCGTATCCTCCGAAATGGACCGGCATCCTGTAGCACTTGGTGTCGTCGAACCTGAACATATTAAACCTCCTTAGCCAAATAATTTTTATACTGAATGCTGCGGGGCTTTCAACATTTCAGCGGCAAGCGCCATGATGGCGACCAACAGATGAAGCAAGTACAGGAGAACGCCGCCGTTCGCGGCGAGGACCACGCCGACGACCAGTCCGGGGATGATGCCCGGAACAAGCATCGACGCGCCGAACATGATCGAAAGCAAATCCAAGGCCAGTTGGGTACGGGAAAGCTTCCGCAGCAGGGGATGGTCAGGAGCAGCGCTTGCGTCTCCCGTCCGGGCGGAAGGAAGCAGCCGCTTCCCCAGCGAGATAAAGCCGCTGAGGATGTTGAGCACGCCCACAAGTAAGGTCAGCGGTGCGACCAATATATCGGGAATAACGCAGGAGACAATGCCCAGCGCCGCAAACAGGCTACCGGAGCCAAGCACGGGCCAGGAACGGGGGAGGGAGAGACCGATAGGGGTGTTACCTGCTGCAAGCATCTGGATTGCAAAAATGATCATCAGCAGGCCGAGCTGCGCGCTGCCCGAAAAGGGGAGCAGCCCGAGACTTACGGGGATCAGCAGCACACCGAGCAGGATCATGAAAACCCCGGTGAGCAGCAGCATGGAATGGTCGAAAGAGAAACCGGACCGATCGCTCAGGGAGGGGTCCGCCTCGGGACAGGCGCGATACACGAGCCGCAGCACGCCGCCAAGGTAGATGACCGCACAGCCGAACAGGAGCATGACCGTCGCCGTAATGGGCGCAGACAACGGAGGTTGTGTCCAGAGCAGGAGTCCGGCAAGCATCGACAGCCCGTATACGCCCGAGCAGGCAAAAACCAAGTGGCGGAATATCCCCCCATATCGCATCCAGGCACGCATCCCCGTCTCGTCAAGATACGCCCGCACAAGCTGCACCACACCCCCCAGGCCAAAACAGAAAAAGAGCAGCATGCGGGGCAGGGGGCCGAAAATACCGGGGATAAAGCAGGTGACGATACCGAGGGAAGCGATGGCGACGCCAAAAAAAAGCAAAGCTTTTGACCGGCGCATATCGCCGAAAGGCGTTTTCCCGAGAGTGATCGTTTGCAGGGCGAAAACGATCAGCAGCAAGCCGAAGAGGCCGTTTTCGTAGTAGGGAAGCCTGCCGGCGGCGACAGGAAAAAGCAGCCCGCCGGTGATCGTCAGCGCCATGCCGCCGACCAACAGGATGACGGTTTCCAGAGGAATATCCTCTTCCGCAAACAAGAAGCTATCGATCTTTTTTGAATAGCGCATATGCCTATCTCTCCGCTAGACTGCAAAAAATATATTTATTTCCATATTTAGTCTATTCTGCATATTGATTGATTAACCTCGTTCATTCACCATTTTTCGTGCATTTTTAACTAGGTCCGCGGCAAAAATCGGTTATAAAGCTTCGGGCAGGAGTTTTTCTCCCCTCATGAAAAGCAGCGAGTGACCTTAATCACTGTATTCGCGTACTTTTTTTACTATAATATTAATACTATAACAAATTGCTTTATCTGCTAATTACCGACCCTATTTGGCAACACCGCAAGGAGGACAACCATGACACTGCCCTTCGCCAACATCCCCTTCATCAACAAGCGCGTCAAATTCCCCGTCACCCCCCACATCCCCGCCGGGCTCACCAGCCCCGACCAGCTCCGCCAGATCGCCGCCGTCGCCGAAAAATACGGCGGCAGCCTCAAAATCACCGGCGGCAGCATCGTCATCCTCGGCCTCAGCGTCGCCGACGGCGAGAAAGCGCTCGCCGAACTCGGCGCCAGCCCCGAATCCTTTATCGCCAAAGCGGTCCGGGGTGTCGCCGTCTGCCCCGGCAAACCCCACTGTCCCATGGCCCGCCAGGACAGCACCGCCCTCGGTCTCGCCCTCGACGCCGAATTCTTCGGCCAGCCCACCCCCGGCAAACTGCGGCTCGGCATCAGCGGCTGCCCCAATTGCTGCGCCGAGGTCATGGTCAAAGACATCGGCCTGTACGGCACAGCCGACGGCTTCACCGTCGCGGTCGGCGGCAACGCCGGCCGCAATGCCAAAGTAGCCCGGATCGCCGCCGAAGGCGTGGCCGCCGGCGAAGTCGCCCTCCTCGTCCGCGCCATCCTCGCCTTCTACCGCCGCCACGGCCGCGACAAAGAACGCCTCGGCGACACCATCGGCCGCGTCGGCTGGAACGAGTTCCTCGCCGCCGTCTTCCCGCCCCGGTAAGATTACTAACCGCAAAACACTCCACCGTTTTACAAATTTCTCATTTTTCTCCATCTTTGTATATAGTGTCCTTATTACAGCCGCCCTGGCCGCAAAGCCCTGCAACAATGTAGTTCGAGGGGCCAAACCGCAAATTTGCGCTTGTCTGCTTTTCGCCGGATGAAAATACTCTGTCGATGCCGGAAAATATACTTAGGTATATATATCATTCTCTCGATGATATGCTGGACAAGTATAACTTAAGTATGGGGAGATGCAGACATGGGACTATTGAAGAACATGAAAATTGCCGCAAAAATTCTCTGTATTCTGACCGTGCTGGTCATCCTCTGCGTGGTCGTCGGCGGCGCCGGGCTTTACTCGGCGAAAAACATCGCCAGCCTGGCCCACAAATTGTACGATGAGAGGATGGAGCCCAGCGAGCTGATTTCCGATGTCAGGCTGATCAGCAAAGACACCGAATCCAAGCTGCTCGAGCTTATCCAGACCGCCGATCCCGCCGCCCAGAAGGCCATCCTCCAGGCCATCGACGACAACACCAAAGCCATCAACAAGCTTCAGGAACAGTACCAAAAAACCGCCGCCATGGATGCCTACGAAAAGCAGAAATTCGAAGAACTGTCGAAAGAACTGCCTGCCTACCGGGAAGCCCGCGCCAACATCATCAAACTGGCCACCACCGGCAAGCAGAAAGAAGCCTTCGACCTCTTCGTGGCCAGCAAGCCCGTCTTCGCCAAATCGCTGTCCATCCGCGCCGACATAAGCAAATACGACGTCAAACTCGGCAAGGAACTCTATGAGCAGGGCGAAGCCACCGCCGCTCTCGCCACAAAAATGATCGTCGGCATCACCGTCCTTGCCGTCCTGCTGTCCATCTTCCTAGGCCTGCTGCTGGCCAGAGCCATCGCCACCCCCTTGAAGACGATGGTGGCGGCCGTCGGCGAGATCGCCGGGGGCGACCTGCGCAACACGAAAATCGCCGTCGAATCAAGGGACGAACTCGGTCAGCTCGCCGTGGCGATAACCGCGATGCGGGACGAACTGCGCCAGCTGATTGTGAAAACAACCCAGTCCACCGAACAGGTTGCCGCCTCCTCCGAAGAGCTCAGCGCCAGCGCCGAGCAGACCTCCCTCGCCGCCAGCCAGGTTGCCGGCGCCATCACCGCCGTCGCCGACGGCGCCGCCAAGCAGCTCAAGGCCGTCGATCACACCGCCGCGACCATCGAGCAAATGTCGGCCGGCATCCAGCAGATCGCCGCCAACGCCAACACCGTCGCCGACAACTCCGCCAGATCCGCCGACGCCGCCAAGGAAGGCGGCCGCTCGGTAGCAAAAGCGATCACCCAGATGGGACAGATCGAAAACACCGTCATCAGCTCCGCCCAGGTAGTGGCGAAGCTCGGCGAACGCTCGAAAGAGATCGGCCAGATCGTCGACACCATTGCCGGCATCGCCGGCCAGACCAACCTCCTCGCCCTCAACGCGGCGATCGAAGCCGCCAGGGCCGGCGAGCAGGGCCGCGGCTTCGCCGTGGTAGCCGAGGAAGTCCGCAAACTTGCCGAGCAATCTCAGGAAGCTGCCAAGCAGATCGCCGACCTGATCGGCGAGATCCAGCAGGATACCGACAACGCCGTCAGGGCGATGAACGCCGGCACCGACGAAGTGCGCGTCGGCACAGCCGTCGTCAACGAAGCCGGCCAGACCTTCGAACAAATCTTCGCCGCCTTCAACGACGCGACCGCCCAAGTCAGGGAAATCTCGACCGCCATCCAACAGATGGCCACCGGCAGCCAGCAGATCGTCGCCGCGGTCCGCGAGATCGACGCCGTCGGCAAGGCCACCTCTGCCCAGACCGAAACGGTCTCCGCCGCCACCGAGGAACAGACCGCCACGATGGAAGAAATCGCCTCCTCCAGCCACGCTCTGGCCCGGATGGCCGAAGACCTCACCAACGCCGTCGGCCGGTTCAAAATCTAGCGCCAAGCAGTACGCGAACAAAGACACCGGGCAAGCCCGGTGTCTTTGTTCGTTCATCGTCCTATCTGTGATGATCTACCGATGCCTTAGCCTTGCCCAACACCTTGCCGTGCTGGTCGACAAAGGTCACGTTAACGCCGCCCCAGACATCGATGTATTTGCGGTCAATGGCGACAAAGTCGGACGGAGCGGTGAGATTCTTGGTCTCCATCTCGCCCGGCTTGACGCTCCGGGTGCGCACCTGGACGGTCATATTGTTGCCTGCCAGCGTCACCTTCTCGATGCCGATGGCGTCGGCGCCGCCGCCGCTGCCCAGATAGGCGAACAGCACCGCCTTCTCGCTGTAATCGACCTCCTTGGCCCGCGCCAGAACATCTGCGGGTATACGGCTTTCCTTATCAGCCTGGGCTGTATAATCGACGATAACCGTCATCGCCATGTCGCGTGGGTACGCGCCCTTGTACCAGTCCCACCCGTCGTACTTGTCCGTCTTGAAAATCACCTTGCCTGAAGGCTGCGGCACCGGCAGCGGAGCCGGCCTGTCGACCCGGTAGGTCGTCCAGATCGCCCCGCCGCCGCCGAACGGCCGCACGATGATCATCGTATAAACCTTATCCCCGTGCTTCACCGCGACATCCACCTGTCCGTGGCGGGCGATAGGGGTGGCGCTGTGCTTGCGGATAACGGTGAACGTGTCCTCGTCACTGAAGCCATAGTAGTCCTTGCCTTCGCGCTTGGCAACCTCCAGCGGATCGAGCCGCCATTGGTCGCGGCCGGCGTCCACCGCCTGCTGCCATTTGATCACCTTGTCATAGTCGAGCCCTTCCACGCCCGGACCCACATCCGGTTTCTGCTCGCGGACCGCGGCCCTGACCTCGCGGACGGCGGCGATCCGCCAGATATTATGCGCCCCCGGACCTGCCGGCTGGATAAGCTTGACAAGATAGAACCGGCCGTCGTGGCCGACCAGCACCTGGGCCTCGCCGGTCCCCGACCGCTGGCCCTTGTAATCTTGGGAGATAAGGGTAAAAGTATCCCGCGAGGCTGAAAAACCGTACTCGGCGGCGCTCGTCCTGACTACCTGGACAGGATCGAGCAGCCACGGCCGGTGGCCGGCGGCAACCTCCGCCTGCAGCTTGGCCGCCTCATCCTTGTCTATCTTGATAACCCTGGTCTCGTCGGCCGCGCCCTCGATAATAACACGGGCCGTCTTGCCGTCGGCGGTGGTAACGGCCGCTTCGCCGCTCGCCTCCACCGTCGCGGCCGCGTCGCCGGACTCGGTTTCGGCCGCCTGGACCTCTGCCGGTGCCGGCTCGGCATGGGCGACCGCCTCGATCCGCCGTTCGTAATGCTGCGTGAAACTCAGCCATTTAGCCGCCGCTTCGTCCGGCATGGCCAGAGTCGCCAGCGCCCCCGCAAAAAGCGCCAGGGCGGCGATACTATAAGTAATCTTGGTGCTTCTGTTCAACATCATCTACTCCTTTCGCGGCTGACTGAATAGTCACCTCACCCTATCAAACGCGCCCCGCCCGGAAAGGTAACGGCCGGAAAAGGAAAAATCGCCTGGCGCTACTCCAGCGACCGGGCGATTTTCTCCAATTCGTCCTCCGGAAGGTTGCCTTCCACCGTTACCACCGTATCCTTAACAGTCACTGTCACCCTGTTGGTCTTACCCTTGGCGGCGCTTACCTCCGCCGCGCCGTCGGCAGCCGCTTGAGCAGTATCCGGCGCGGCCCGTTGGATGATGACAATCGCTGCGTCGCCGCGGCCGTACACCTGGCGGATAGTCGCGGTTGCTTTATCCACCGTCACTTCGTCCGGCTGGCGGCCCGGCCAGGCGAGGTAGGCCGCCGTCGGGGTCGCCGGCGTCTTCGCCAGCTTATTCGCGGCCTTCTCCGGCGCTTTTTCCGGCGCCTTGGCCAACATCATCCGCTGTTCGTTCCGGCCGCCGTCGGCGGCCGCCGCCACCGGCCGGTCCTGGGCAGGCGGCGCCGCCTCGCGGACAGAGGCCGCTGCCGTATCCGCGGTCTGTGCCGGCCGTTTTGCCGCCGCAGACCCGTCTTTAGCCATGTCGGCTTTGGCCGCCCCCGCGGCGACATCGGTCGCCGGCTGCGGGGCCGGGATACTCTCGATCACTACACTGCCGGCGGGCGGGATGGCCAGTTGGGGCGGGGGCGGCGCCGACGGGCCGAGGTTGAAGGCGAAAACCAGCATCGCGGCCGCCGCCGTACCGGCGGCCCCCGAGGTCAGCCACAGCCGGCGCCGTTTCCTCTTCGCGGCCAATTCGTCCCCCAGCTTATCCACCAGCCCAGCCAGCACGGCCGGCGGCGGACCGGTCCGTTTGAGAAGAAGCGCGACTTCGGCCAGCTCCTTCGTCTCTTCGTCGCCGCTGTCAGGCTGTTCGCCGCGGTTCAGTGCGTCGAGCGCCGCCGACAGCTCGGTAAGTTTTTCATTTTCCTTGTGCCCCATCGCGTTCACCTCCTAGCCGATAATTCCGTGTTCCTGAAACAAGCGGCGCAGATTCTTCAAAGCACGTTGCTGGAGCATCTTCACCGCCGCCTCCGTCTTGCCCATCAGCTTGGCGGTCTCCTGAAGGGACAGGGCGGCGAATATCCTCAGTTCCACCGCCTGGCGCTGCTCGGCGGGCAGCATCGCCACCATCCGCGCAATGCCCTCCCGCCGCTCCTTGGACAGCGCGCTGTCTTCCGGCAGCGGCGCGGGGTCGGCAAGCGGTTCCTGGAAATCGGCCAGCGCCACGACCTGTGGCGACCGCCCTTTCTTGCGCCAGTGGTCGGTGATCAGATTTAACGCTATCCTGCCGAGGTAGGTCTTAAAGGACGCGTTCGTCTCCCGGTAGCCCGGCAGGGCTCTAAACGCCTTGAGAAAAGTCTCCTGCGTTATCTCCTGGGCGTCTTCGCTATTGGCCGTTTTCAGGCAGGCCAGTCGGTACACCGGCTGCCAATACCTGGATACAAGCGTTTCAAGCGCAGCCTTGTCGCCTTGCTGCGCCTGGGCTATGAGCACCTTTTCGTCCGACACCTCGCATCACCGCCTCGGGAGGAAACTGAACGCTTTTTCAATCTTCCCACTCGGCGGTGAAATCATGCTTACGGGGCGTTCGTTTGCCAGTACTCACTTAAACGCCGCTCAAGCCAAAAAGTAACGCCGGGGGACAAAAAAAGCAGCTTTTTGCGCTGCGGGGGGTACACTATAAAATGGCGCAGTCCGGAGAACGGCCGCAGCAGCTAAGCCGTGGGGATGCAGCGGAAACGGCGGCGCGGCCTGAGGGGAGGCGAACGATGGACTACGCGGCGAGCATCGAGGCCGAGTTGACGGTGCTGAGGCATCTGGGGTATTCCGAGCCAGACGTGGCGCGGGTTGTAGGCATTTACAGCGGTTATTTAAGCTGGGAGGGGTTGTCGCAAAACCAGCAGCGGCGGCTGGCGGCGGACCTGAAAAGGCACGCCCGCATCGCCCGGCGGTGGTATTTTGCGGTGGCGTCAAGCGCCGGATCCCCTCTGACAAATCACTGACAATCTCTGGCGTTTACCCTGACATTTTCTCTGGCGTTTACCCTGGCAGGAGCACTGACAGCGATGCGGGCGACGGGTTTTTTACCCGTCGCCTTTTATGTAGGCGATGATTTTGACGATTTTTTCGCCGTAGCCGACCCCGGGGATGGCCCATTTGCCGCCGAGGCTTTCCCATGTCTGGCACTGGGCGAAGTAGTGGGGGATGGCCCGCACGAGGTTGTAGCGCGGGTCGATTATCGGCTTGATCGGTTCGCGGGTGGTGGTGTAGGCGAGAAGGTGCTGGATATGGGCCCGCACGCCGAGGCGGGCGGATTCGAACGAGGCGCCGCGGGGGCCGCCGCCGGTGGTGCCGATGCCGGCGAAGTTGTTCTGGACGGGCAGCACGTCGCCGCCGAAGCGGAAGTAGCCGGTTTCGAGGATGGCCTGGGCGAGGGCGAGGTCGGGGCGAATGCCTTCGTGGCCCGCTTCCTCCCAGTAAATATCGACGAGTTCTTCGATGGCCACGGAAAGCTTGGGCAGCGGATTATGGCGGCGGATAAAGCTCGCCATCTGTTCTTTGGTTATCTCGGCCTGTCCGAAGATGGGCGTGTGCCCTTTGACGGCTTTGACGGCCGGAACGGAGGCGGGTTCAAGTTTGGGCTGCTGCTTCAGGATTGTCATGATGCGGTCGTAGAAGCCCTGGCCGTCGGCCTGAGAAGCGGCCTGTGACGGCTCGGCGGCGCCTTCGGGGGCGGCGTGGGCGGGAGCGCAGATCAGAAGCAGGGCGAGGACGGCGATGCAGGTTAGCTGTCGCGCAAGCGGCATGGGTCACCTCATCTTTGTATTTTTCGTAAGCGGAATATTCCCTAAAGTCTTGCGATTATCCTGCAAGGGGAACGGGAAACAGAAAAGCCGGGGGATAATTTCGCCCCGGCTGGCTTGTTTTACGTTCTGCGCCGCAAATCCTGGCGCGCGGGCCGGTACATGCGGCAGAAGCGTTTGCCGCAGTTAGGCTTGTAGCAGGCCCGGCAGGTTTCTTTGTCGCCGCAGTCGGCGCAGCGGCAGTTGACGCAGGTTATGGGCTGGTTGGCGGGACTGGCGCTTTCTTTAAGACTGTAGAAGGAACTGGGCTGAGAATCGCGCACCGAGGAGAGGGTGACGAATTTGATGATGTCTTCCTGGGTGACGGGGTTGATGGAGACGAACTGACAGCCGATATCATAGGCTCCGGATTTATTCTTGATCGAACGGACGACCTCGACTGTTCCCCGCACTTTACGGTCGATGAGCTGGAAGACGAGGTCGAGCCGGGTGCCGACCGGGAGGGCGAATTTGCTTGTATAGCGAAGGCCGCCGGCGCTGATGTCTTCAAGGGGCAGCTGATAGTTGCGCCGCAGGTTTTCGCCCTGGGGAGTGGTGAACCCGACGGCGGTCATGAGTGTTTTGAAGTTTATGCGGCGGAATTTACGCTGATTGGGGGTCAATGGGTTCACGTCCCTCCGTGGAGATTCCTTGTCCCTTCCATGAGGAAAGAATATTTCGCTCCTACTATATATTGTCGTAATTTCAAAAAATTTCTTAAGCAAAATCTGGTATCCAAAAATAATAAGCATGGCTGCCCGGCCGGGGAATATCCTGTGTCAATTTTTGGCACGCGGGCAGGATACCGGGCGAATTATCGCGAAAAGAATGGTATCCAAAGGGGGTGCGACATGGAGAAACTCGATATCGCGATCGTCGGCGCGGGGGTCGTCGGCCTGGCCGTGGCGGCGGAGATTTCCCGCCGGCAGGACGAACTGGCTACTATCGTGCTGGAGCGCCACGGCAAGTTTGGCCAGGATACTTCGAGCCGCAACAGCGAGGTTATCCACGCCGGGATGTATTATCCGACCGGCAGCCTCAAGGCGAAACTGTGCGTGGCCGGCAACCCGCTGCTTTATGAATTTTGCGAGAAACAAGAGGTTCCTTTTCAAAAGATCGGCAAGCTGATCGTGGCCCGCGAAGAGGCGGAGATCGAGGCGATCGAGAAGGTTTACGCCCAGGGGACCGCCAACGGCGTCCCGGAGCTTACGAGGCTCACCGCCGCCGAGGCGAAGAAGCTGGAGCCGAACGTGACGGCGGCGGCGGCGCTGTACTCGGCGTCGACCGGCATTATCGACAGCCATAAGCTGATGGCGCGGCTGGAGCATCTGGCGACAGCCAATTACGCGATGCTGGCGTATAAGCATCAGGTGACCGGCGTCAAGCCGGTGGCCGACGGCTATGAGGTGTCTTTCCTGGGCCCGGACGGGCAGACGGACGCGATCGAATGCCGCTGGCTGATAAACTGCGCCGGGCTGTACGCGGACAAGATCGCGGCGATGTGCGGCATCGATACGGCCGCGGCCGGGTATGACATCAACCCGGTGAAGGGCGAGTATTTTTCGGTGGCGATGGGCAAGTCGAAGCTTATGAACCACCTTATTTATCCGCCGCCTCTCCACGGACTGAAGGGGCTGGGGACGCACGTGACCAAGAGCCTCGACGGGCGCGCCCGCCTGGGGCCGAATGTGGTTAACGCGACCGAGCGGGAGGACTATGACGTCGCTCCGGATCACCTGGAGGAGTTTTACCAGGCGGCGGCGACGTATCTGCCGTTCATCGGGCGCGAGGACCTGGCGCCGGATATGGCGGGGATGCGGCCGAAGCTGAAGGTGGCGGACGGGGCGGTGGCCGATTTTGTCATCCGCCACGAGACGGAGCGGGGCCTGCCGGGACTTATCAATCTGGTGGGCATCGAATCGCCGGGACTGACGGCGTGCCTGGCGATCGCCAACCATGTGGCCGATATGGTGGACGCCGGTTTGTAGGTTTTCCGCAGTCTGGAAGAGCACCGTTTTTACGGTGCTCTTCGCTATTTGTGGGAACCGGGTCGCCGGTACTGAAAAAAATCCATGCCCGCTTTATGCGGTGCTTGGATTTTTGCGGATTTGGACGGTAGGGGGCGATCCGTTTCCGGGCAATATACCATCATTCTTTTGGGGGTCTATCTCCGCCGTCTTCATTCTGGTCTGGAAGCGGTTTTGCTACAGGATTATAGATCGGACTAAAATATTGGCGGTGCTCATGCTCCATTTGGTTTACGCTCGCAAAGCTATCGTCAATTTTCGTTAATTTTAGATAACCCCAGGTGGCTATGATATACCAAGGTATAAACGGGATAATCGAGTCATATATTCCATGCGCTAGCGATAATACCCCCAGTTTCGTAAGCATTTGGCAAAACATCATGCTATAGAATATCCCCATGGTCGTATACATATAAATATAAACTTTTTTCGTAGGCAAGTGATAAAAATATATTATAAAAAACAATGTCCATGAGACAGGAGCCAAAAAATGTATTCCCAGCATGCCAAAGGGCTCATAGTTTATATATCTGAATTCTCCAAGTAGGTTTGCTGCGCCGACAACAATAGCATCAAAAGCCCCCCCGAAAATAATCCCGTAGATCGATAGCCGCCGGATTTCCTGTCTGGGTACAAGCGTAACAACAATGGCGGCAAAGACGGCAGTGTAGATAAAAGGGATTAAATTAGCTTCCATTATCATCCACTCCCTTGCCGAACGCATTAAATTTATTATCTCAGTAGCTGCTGAACATTATGTATCGGCGCATGCGACGCGGGACGCCGCCGGGGAAACGAATGACCTCGCCGTCCTATCGGGGGAGGGGGTGGCGCAATAGGGTATAGGTAACGCGGATATGTGATACGGAGATATGGGGGACGGGGGGACGATGGCCGGGGGGAGAGGTGGATGGAAAGGGGGGCGGGGGAGGGGGAGGGTAGTCGGGAGAGGCGGGGGGCAGCACGGAGGCCGAGACGGACGCGTCGGCGCTGGACGAGGGCGGCATCCCGGCGGGGAAGGCCACGGCCGCCTCCGGGTGGATACCTATGCGCCGGCAGAATGGCCCGACGCCGACCGCGACGTCGTCGGCAGCCTCCGGGGGGATAGCGGTATACGACAAGCTGAGCGGCGAAGACGACGCGGGCTCTACCGGGGGACGGGAAGCGAAGTAAAAAATCCATGCCCCGCTTAATACGGGGCACGGATTTTTCGGATTTGGATGGTGGGGGCGATCCGTGGCCTTGTGAATACACCAAGTTGTGTCACAAGAACTGTCCTCTTGACATTATAATTCGGAAGCAAAAGAACCGTCCTCCCCGTGCCTCCCCCCTGCAAGGTTAACTCCCCTTCTTTCTGAATTTATTGACATTTTGAGAGGATAATGGTAATTATTTGTAGAAAATTATCCTCAAATTTGTTTTTGGAGATGGTTACATTGCGAACACGTTTTTTAATAGTAGGGACAACTGGACCTTTAGGAAGTGGATGCTCGAGTATTTCTAAAATGCTTTCAACCGACTTGAATTTCTGGCTAAATTTTACTAAAGATAAAAATCTAAAATCAATTGATGATATGATAGGCAAATATTACGAGTATATTCGAAAAATACAAGGAGAAGAGGATTTAGCTCTTACTACTTTTAAAAATGAGAACAAAAACTTAATAGTCGAACCTTCCAAATTATTTGAAGCTTTGAAAGAGCACCGAGCCGACTATCATTATTTAAGTGATAAAAAGAGCTTAAACAGAAAGTTACGCGAGTTATTACAGGCAAGAGATACTCTAGCGATAGTATGTAGAGCGAATTTCGCGAAATTTACTCAAATATCTATGTCTGACATGATTATGAAGTTAGCGATAAAGCATGCCATTTTTGAAGGGCGAGTGTCGTCAGAAATCACAAATTGCAGCTTTATCCCAGAAAAAGCACGATCTCTTATTACGCAATTTGCATTTAAATATCTAGTTAAAATGCAAGAGTTTGATGAAAAAATAAATTTTCGTAAATTTGATGCTCTAACCGAGGACTATTGCGCTGAAGTTGATGAGTGGTTTACCGGATTAAATAAGCTCAAAGAAGAGCTTAGCATGCTTGAAGATATGTCAGAAAGTTGGTTACAGGATTTCGGGGATAATGTAAGAGCTACAGGAAATCCATTTGTTTATCCCGAGCCAAAACATATGCGGTCAAAGTTTTTAGATGTAATTGCATCTGAAGCGAATCGATATATTAAATATATGGGAAGAAGAATTACAAAAAGTTCTAGTCACTTTATTATTGATACATTCAGGAATCCTGCGGAAGTACAATTTTTCAGAAAACGCTACGGATCATTTTATTTGATATCAGTCTATTTAGATCAGCAAGTTAGGCACAAACGAAAGAAGTTTTCGGAAAGTCGAGATGAACGAGACCAAGGTAAAGATAACAAACCTCATGAATTGTTTAAGCAAAATGTTTCATCTTGCGTAACTTTATCGGATTATGCAGTAACCAACGATGGAGATGAGGAGCGTCTTTGGCTAAAAATAGCGCGGTTACTGGCCCTAATTGAATTGCCTGGATCAACTACTCCCACTTTTGAAGAAACTTTTATGAATATGGCATATAATTTAAGCGTTAGATCCAATTGTCTTTCTCGGCAAGTGGGTGCCGTGATAACTAATAAAGATGGATTTGTGGTAGGTGCTGGGTGGAATGATGTTGGGTCTGGCCAATTAGGATGTGCCCGCAGACGGGTAAGTGACCTAAAACAATACGCAGTAAAAGGCTCATTGCTATCCGTTTGGGAAAAACAATTTAATAAGTTTATGAAAGAAGAATTATTAGTAGAGTTTGATGAACGGGATTGCTTTTGCTTTAAAGATATTCAATCAAGATTAGAAACCGTAGAAAAAATAGACAAACTATGGAAGAAATTTCTCGAAGATAAATCTATTTATGTAGATAAGTCAAAGCGCGAGTCAATGCTTCCTCTAAAGGAATACTTTAGAAGCCAACTGAACATTAAACGACTTGAATTTGCTCGCGCCTTGCATGCTGAGGAAAATGCTATTTTACAAGTAGCAACTCATGGTGGAATGGGCATACGGGAAGGAACAATATTTACTACAACCTTTCCATGTGAATTATGTGCAAAAAAAATATACCAATCAGGAATCACAAGAATAGTATATACAGAGCCATATCCTGATAGTCTTTCAGAAAGTATTTTTTTACGAGATGGCATTAGGAGAATCGAATGTGACCAATTTGAAGGAGTTAAAGCAAATAGTTATTTCAAGTTGTTTAAGCCAACCATGGATCATAAAGATTTTCGATTAATCGAAGAAAATCTTGATATGTAATTATTGAGACAGAAAGGCTATCTAAAATTAGTGATTCGATGCTCAATTATTGCCTGACCCAACGCCAGGCCCAGTTTGAACACTTTGCGCAATGGCAAGTACGGCAGAGCATAAGCATTGGCTTTTTTAGAGGGTTTAACTCACGCTAAACCAGCGCCGCTGGCGATTTGGGGTGAAGCCACGAAAGCGAGGAGGCGGCCGCTACTTGGCGAGAGAGCCGCGAACGACACCGCGCGAGCCGCCATGGACGGCGGCGAGAGGCGACAACGAACATGGACGTTCGTTTGGCGGCGGCGCGGCGGAGTCGGCGACGAGCCTACGTAAGACCGCCGACGCAGCGTGTGGCAAACCCCAAAACGCCAGAAAGGCGCTTGCAGACAATAATGAAGCGGGCGGTAGCCCCGGAGCATCGGCGCGTAAAGTTGCGCCCTGCCGGGGAAAAATCGATAATAGACGCAAAACCCGGTCGTGATGACCGGGTTTTATAGTCGGGTTATATAGCGTTTATTTCAAATACGATTCCCAATCCTTGTCTCGCAAAAATTCAACCGTTACCTTCTCAAACTTTTTCTCAAGAATATTCCAGCCTTGGGTAGCTACGAGATTTTTTGTATAGCCCACGGACTGCAATTTTTCTTCAAGGGCTTTGAGCTTCGGAGGGTTGTTTAATACTCTTACGGAATTGCCGACCAACTTAATGGATTTAACTTTGTTATTATTCATAATTATTCTTTCCGCTCTGGCAATGCATACCAAGCTACCGTCATATGAGAATACAACTAATTCCTGCTTATCAAGTCCATCTGGTGCGATAAATGCGCCATCACCAGCGATGTCGAACGTATATTTCTCCCATGGCAAAACATGAGCAAAAAACGCTTGGCATCCGCCTAATGTTTCAAACCCCCATACCTCTTTGGATAGTTTAATAATGCGCACATCAATCACCCCTCAAATCATATTCGTTTTTTCGCTATTATTTATTACATTATTCCATATAGATAAAATATCCTGCCATGGACGGCCCGCGAGAGGCGACAACGAACATGGACGTTCGTTTGGCGGCGGCGCGGCGGAGTCGGCGACGAGCCTACGTAAGACCGCCGACGCAGCGTGTGGCAAACCCCAAATCGCCAGAAAGGCGCGTATTGGCAGCAAATAATGAAGCGGGCACGCAACCCCGGAGCACGCAAAAACCCCGGTCTTAATGACTGGGGTTGGCTTTTTGTCAGGGAAGCGGCGAATTTATGATAATAGTTTGTTGCTTCTGTATGTATTGGCGTTGATGGAGCCGGTGCCGCCCACCACCGCCGCGGGTAACCAGCCCGCCGGCCGCGCTCCTGATCTCTTCGGGTGTAAAGGAGTAGCCCGCCCCTTGCACCAACGCCTGGCGGGCCGCCTCGTCCGTACATTCCGCTACTGCTTGCGGACGGCACATGATGCGCTTCCAGAGATGCATAGGCTAAAGTCAATTGGGAAAAATCCTAGCAGGATACTTACACCTGCTATTTAAGGAGGCGCCTACCATCGAATCAGTTCTGGAGACATCATATCGTACCCTCATCGGGTTTGTCGTTCTGCTTGCTCTTACTCGCATTCTAGGCAAGAAGCAACTCGGACAGCTTACCTACTTTACTTATATTACCGGCATCGCAATGGGCAATATCGCCGGCGATATGGTCGTTCATCGCGACGTGGGTATTGCTGACGGCGTTGCCGGCCTTATTGTATGGGCCGTTCTGACCTTTCTGGTAGAATACGTTAGCCTTAAGTCGCCTACGGTCAGGGTGGCTCTCGATGGTGAGCCTACGATTGTCATTAAACGGGGGCGTATCATGCAACAGGCGCTGGCCGCCCACCGGCTCAACATGGACGATCTTAGCATGATGCTACGAACTAACAACGTGTTCTCAATTCAAGAGATCGACTACGCTATCCTCGAACCTAATGGTCAACTAAGCATCCTCAAGAAAGCGCAGTATGACCAGGCCAGCCGACAGGATCTCAATATCTCCCCGCAGCCCCGTCGATATATCCCCACAGAGATCGTCTCTGACGGCCGCCTGCTCGACCGCAATCTCACCGAATTAGGACTTGATAGAAGCTGGCTCGACCAACAGCTTGCCCAGGCCGGTTATACTTCAATTGATAAAATATTTCTGGCCGAGCTGCAATGTGACGGCAGTCTCTACATTGAAGGGAAAATGGTACACTAGTAAAGATACAAGGGGACGGTTCTGCCCGCGAAATTCGCGGGCTCTCAGTCATTCCTGATTTACATGGTGGAGGCGAGGCAAGACCGCCGACGCAGCGTGTGCCCCAAAACGCCAGAAGGGCCAGGCACAAGGTAATGAAGCGGACGCATAATCCATAGCCACCGGCACGTGACTTTGCCCTTCCAGAGTGAAAATCGAATAATAAACGCAAACCCCGGTCTTCGAGAGGCCGGGGGTATTTTTGTAACACAGGCGGTGCTGCCGGGTAGGAAGAACCGGCTTGGGGCAGGATAGGGGCGGAGATTAGCCGGTTGCTTGCCTGCGGAAGGTCTTTGCGGGATATTGGAGAATCTTTGAGATAGGACAAGCAGCTATTTTTGAGGAGGCGGGAGATGTGCTAAAGGATTTCAAGGAGTTTGCCATGCGCGGCAATGTCGTGGATTTGGCGGTCGGCATTATTATCGGCGCTGCTTTCGGGAAAATAGTGTCTTCGTTTGTAAGCGATATCCTGATGCCGGTTGTCGGGCTGTTTTTAGGGAAAATGGATTTTGCGAACCTGTTCGTGAATCTGTCGGGCGTCAATTACCCGACGATCGCGGCGGCGAAGGCGGCCGGAGCTCCGACGCTGAACTACGGCCTGTTTATCAATTCGATCGTCGATTTCGTCATCGTGGCGTTCGCGGTCTTTCTGATGATCAGGCAGCTCAACAGGCTGAAAAAACCGGCCGCGGCGGAAGCCCCGTCGAAGAAGGATTGCCCGTTCTGCTATTCCCAGATCCATATCAAGGCAACGGTATGTCCGGCCTGTGCGTCAAGGCTGGAGGATAGGTGAGAGGTATTTCATAGGGAGGGATCGCTATGCCCTGGTGCCCAAGCTGCCGCGAGGAGTATCGGCAGGGGTTCGAGACCTGCATCGATTGCGGGGCCGAGCTGGTGGACGAATTGCCGCCGCCCGGAAAAACCATCGCGGCGGCGAAGACGGAGGCTGTCTGCGACACGTTCCTGACTACGGCGGCGGACTGGCAGGAGGCCGGGGTGCTGGAAGCGTTTCTGAAGGCGGCAGGAATCGCCGTGATGAAGGACGGCAGCGACTTTTATGTGCCGCTCAGAAGACTGGAGGACGCCCAGGCCATCGTCGACAGCATCCGGGGGGGCGCCGGGGATTTGATTGAGCAGGAAGGCCCCGCCAAAGGGGCCGTAGAATACAGGCCGCAGAACCGGAAAAACCGGCGGCCGATTCCGCAGGGGGATAGCCATACCCTCTGGTGCCCGCGCTGCGGAACGGAATACCGGCAGGGGTTCAGGCTGTGCGGCGACTGCGGCGCGAAGCTGGTGGACAGCCCGGAGGAAATAGTCGACGAAGACGATCCGCCCGCGGAGGGCGGCGATGAAATAAGCTCCTTCTGCGACGCTTATCTGGCCACGGTGGCCGACAGCGCCGCAGCCGAGACGGCCCTGTCGGCGCTGAACGAGGACGGCATCCCGGCGGTGAAGGCGAAGAGCGGCTCCGGGGTGGATATCTATGTGCCGGAAGAATGGCTCGACGCCGCCCGCGACGTCGTGGCCAGCCTCCGGGGGATAACGGCATACGCCAAGCAGCACGACGAATAAGCCCGGTTATCCCAGGTCCGCCATATCGAGGCCTCAAGGAGGGTGTTATAAATGGAAAGCGCGCCAAATTCCCCGGCGGTCGGACATGTCATCAGAAACATAAACGAAGTCTATCGCAGCAAGCTGACGAGAGGACAGCGCATTGCCGACTATGTCGCGAAAACGGTCGGCAGCTGGCCTTTTATTATCCTGCAGACCGGTGTCATCTTTCTGTGGATGGGAGTCAATGTCTTCCTCGTTTATATGAGAGCCACCAACCCGAGCTATTTTGACGCCTGGGACCCGTATCCGTTCATTCTTCTGAATCTGGTGCTGAGTTTCCAGGCCGCCTATACCGGGCCGGTCGTAATGATGTCGCAGAACAGGCAGGCGGAAAAAGACCGGTTGATGGCCGAACACGACTACCATGTGAACCTAAAAGCCGAACAGGAAATAAAGGAGATAATCAAAGGCCTGCGGCAGCAGGAAGAGATGCTGGCTAAAATCCTGGCCGGGCTTGACGCCGGCAAGAAGAGCACATAGACGCAGGTTCGGTGAACTCCTGCGCGGACGGCGACTAGGGGTAAAGGAAAAATCCATGCCCGCTTCATGCGGGGCATGGATTTTTGCGGATTTGGAGGGGGAGGCGAACTGCCGCCAGGCAAATCCGCCTAGATTGATAAACTCGACTGCAACGACATCACCGCGCCGCCCCGGAGCACTCTTACCGTCATGACCGGCCCCTTGCCGGTCAGCTCGACGAGGTGGCCCGGCGAAGTCACGTCGATCCCATTGATGGCCAAAAGCACATCATTTTCTTTTATTTGCAGCATTTCCGCCAGGCTGCCCTTGGCTACCGCCAGCACCTGGAAGGCGGTCGGCCGCTCAAGGCTCAGCGCTTTCAACTCCTCGGCCTCCAGCAGACGGACCTGGATGCCGAATCCTTTGGGCGGCAGAGGCTGCACTCCCGGACCGCCGGCATTGCCCTTGGCGAAGGCATAGTTAATAAGCGTTATTTCCTTTTCCATTGTCATGCCTTTGCGGATAAACCTGGCCACAATCGTTCCTTCAGCTTTGCCGGCGACTGCTTCGCGACAGGCGGCGTTCCAGCTGTATAAGTCGGTAATAGGAACATCTTTGCCGTCAAACACCGCCCGGACGATTATGTCTTCATCTGTCAGCGGAGATTCCGGAGCAGTAAAATGTACAACTGCCCCGGCTTTTACCTTTGCCTTTTCCAGAACGCTCGCAATAAAATTGGTACCAGCCAAAATTCTAAAGTTATAGTACGGAGGCAGCGGCGCATTTTGGGCTAGTGCCAAGGTGACAACAGCATCAACCAACTTGGGGCCATGGGCGCGATGGACTTGGAGAAATTGAACAGAGGAACCGGATGAGAAGTTCACCCAAGAATAGAACTTGCCTTCGGAATCATCCATTTTTTCTATTTCTGTCAATTGACTGAATATAAGTTCAAAACGCTTTTCTTTATTCCCGTGAACCGCAACGACTTTTAGCCCAGACTGGTCGACAGCCATGTTACGTATCTCATAAGACGCATCAAGCGAAAGAAAACCCGCAACATCCTTAATTGCCGCGATGGCGGCATCTGTCGAGGCCATCGGCTGCGGTATTCGCAAATCATAGACATGCGCTGCATGGACGACGGCAAAGCTCCCGGCCACGATGCAGACAAACACCGCCAGGACCACCATTCGCTTTAGAATAGACAACAGTTTCAGAATCCTCACATCCTTAAATTAGCTTAGCGGCGTCTTATCGTCAATTTCAATTTCTTCAAGTATTTACTTTGATCAACAGTTAGTGATATTCTTTCCGCCAGAATTAGAAAACTCCTGCCCGACTTCGGCAGCTTTCATAGTTTAGGATAGCAAAAGGGACTATTGAGAGCCGAACTCCCATCCCCTCGGCTTAAACCAGCCAGTAAGACCGCCGACGCAGCGGGCGGCGAACCCCAAAGCGCCAGAAAGGCGCGTATTGGCAGCAGGTAACGGATACGCAAAACCCCCGGCCTTTTCCCGGCCGGGGGTTTTGTACGCGCCGCGGGGGCTTTATTTGCTCCCGGCGAAGCCCAGAAGGATGAGCTTGGTGCCGACGCCGCCGGTGACGACGTCGATGCGGGCGCCGGCGGCGCCCCGAACGGCATTGTGTACATAGACGGACGCTCCGTCGAGGTTCATTTTTTCGTAGGCGTCAAGCTCGGTTTGCTCAGGCATGCCCCATCGCACGGATGGGATGTCTCGCGACTGAGCGCCGCCTCAACTGTAGCAGATTTGCGTGTCCAGGCCGACGGTGACGGTGTTGCCGCGCTCGGCGATGATCTTTTGCGCCTTCGGCGTTATTTTCAGGTTCATTTTCCGCACCTCCTCATTTTTACAGGTTAGCAAGCCCCGCCGGTGTGCCGGCAAATCGCGTCACTCATCCGCCGCAGGCCTTTTTCCACGATGGCCCTGGGCATCGCCAAATTGAGCCGCACGAAGCCTTGCGCGTTGCCGACGAACAGGCCGTCGCCCCCCTCCAGCAAGACTCCGGCTTTGGTGGCGAAGAACATCGGCAGGTCGTCGACCTCCGGCAGGCAGCGGTTTAAATCGACCCAGGCCAGGTAGGTGGCCTCCGGGATGGGGCAGACGGCGCCGGGCGCCTTGGCGGCGAAGTGGTCGGCCACTAGCCGGAAATTGCCGTCCAGGTAGGCTTTCATTTGCTCGAGCCAGTCGCCGCAATGCTGGTAGGCCGCCTGGGTGGCCGCGAGCGAAAGCGGGTTTACGCAGCCGATCAGCTTGTCGTGGGCCGCCATTTGCCGACGTACTTCGGCATCCCGGACGATGACGTTGGAGAACATCAGGCCGGCCATGTTGAAGGTTTTGCTGGCCGCCAGGCAGGTGATGAGCCGGGGATAATCGGGCATGACCCTGGCGGTGGGTATATGCTTTCTACCCTGCCGGATGACGTCGCAATGGATTTCGTCGGAGATCAGCCACAGGCCATATTTCTCGGCGGTGGCGCCCACCCGCGCCGTCTCTTCCTCGGTCCACATCCGGCCGGTGGGGTTGTGGGGGTTGCACCAGAGCAGCAGCTTGACCTTGGGGTCGGCCGCTTTGCGCTCCAAATCCTCAAAGTCGATGGTGAACCAGCCGTTGTCGTTTTTCAGCGGCGAGCAGACCAGCTCGCGGTCGTTGAAGGTGGCGGCGTGCTTGAAGTAACCGTAGGCCGGGGTGGTGATGAGCAGCTTTTCGCCCGGCGCGACCAGGTCGCCGACAAGCTCGTACAGCGCGGGGATGATGCCAGGGGTGAAGACGAGCTGTTCTTGGGGGAAGTTCCAGTCGTACAGCCGGCGGCACCAGGCGGCGATCGCCTCGTAGTAGGCGTTTTCAAAGACGCGGCTGTAGCCGAAGATGCGCCTGTCGACCCGGTCTTTGATGGCCTGGCAGACTTCCGGCGGTGTGGCGAATTCCATGTCGGCCACCCACATGCGCACGAAATCGTCGTCTTCATAGGGGAATTTCATCTCGGGGCCGGCGTGGAAGATGTATTCGCGGAACCCGTCGGTGTTCATGGCGTTCGTTTTTCTGCGGTCAATGATTTCGTCGAAGTTATATTTCATCCCGGTTATCCTCCAAGCAAAGCTGTCTTGCGTGATTTTGTCGGCGATCAATTGTTTTCGATGTAGCGGGCGATGATTGTTCCGGCGAGCAGGGACCATACCGGGGCGCTGATATTCAGGATGGTGATGTTCGCCAGCGCGATCATGAAGGCAAAGGTGGCGCTAAGCTTCATCGACGGCCGGGAGAAGCTGATTTGCAGGCTGTTTATAAAGACGCCGAGCAAGGCGAACCCGCCGAGGATGGCGATAAACGGGCCGGGCAGGGCCTGAATCCAGGGGACAAGCTGCCACGCGAACAGGCCGAATATAAGGATTATGGTGCCGGAGACAACCGCCGCCATATAGCGCTTTTCCTTCGGGCCGGCTTCTTCGCCGGCGCAGACGGCGGTCATCATGCCGCCGATATTGGCGGACTGGCCGCCGAAGATACCGGCGATGGCGGAAAAGAGACCGCTGACGGCGACGATTCGATTGACCGGGGGGCGATAGTCGTTTTGCTCCAACGCTCCGAGCCCAACCGCGCAGTCGTTGCTTAGAATGAGCAGCGCCAGGGGAAGCGCGACGGAGAGGAAGCCGGTCAGGCTGAACTCGGGAGCTTGTGCCTGCGGAAGGGCGAAGGCGGCCGCCATGCCCGCGCCGCCGATATTGTGGGACAGCAGCAGGAGAACGCACCCGGCGGCAATGGCCGCCAGCATGGGGGGAATACGCTTGGCGCGTTTGCTGAAATAGAAGAAGACCAGTAAGGCGCCGCCGCCGACCAGCAGGGACTGGCTGGTGGAGACGATGAAGCCGATCATGTATTTGGTGATCATTCCGGCCAGCATCGCGGCGATAATTTCCCGGGGAACATAGGCCAATAGTTTGGCGAAGGCGCCCAGCGACCCGACCGCGAGGATTAGTAGCCCGGAGAGAAGATAAGCGCCGATGAGCTCGGGGTAGGTGAATTGGCTGGTGACTGTGGCCAAAAAGGCTACGCCGGTGATCGAATGAGCCCCGACGATGGGTATGCGATAGCGCAGGGGCAATATAATGCCGAGAATGCCGCCGCCGACATATATCGCAAAAAACCAGAGGACCGTTTGATATGTCGAAAAGTTCCCTTTCGCCGCCGCTTCTAAAATAATGGCCGGCGGACCGGTGATCGCCAGTAAGGAGGTAACGATTCCTGCGGCGATGTTTCTTTGGTTTAGATCGCGTAGTGGGTTAGCAAAAACGCCCAGATATAATCCTCCTCCACGGAACTAAGCATGTGTTGTTTTTTGCCGTCACTCGGCTTTGCAGATGTAATCGCATTTTTGGCATTGCGCCAGGATGCGCTCGCTGTCTTCTCGGTGGTATGCGCCCGACCACCGGCAAATGCTTTGCAGGATGGGTACGACGGATTTGCCTTTAGCAGACAGGCAATATTCCACTCGCGGCGGGATTTCATCGAATTGCCGCCTTTGAACGATTCCGTCCTCGGCCAATTCTTTCAAAGTGGCTGCCAAAACGGCGTCGGTGATATTTGTCATTTCCTTGCGCAGCGAGCTATAACGCAGAACTGCTTTCTCCGCCAGGAGACAGATTATCCGCGACTTCCATTTCCCGCCGAAAATTTCCAGGCCATATTCCAGCGGGCAGCGAATATCTTTTTCCAGTTTGGGTTTATACATTTTGACAGCCTCCTGTATCGTAATTATATAAGGCATACTGCTTATACACAAGCAACTATGAATTTTATGAGTTACTCATGAATGTGAAGGTTTATTTACAGCGGGTCGTTGCCTTGCCGAGCAAGGGCGCGGACGCAGCGCGCGGCGAACTCCGCAAGCCGGGAAGGTGCGACAGGGGCACAGTCTTTATCCGGACACGAAAACCCGGCCCGTGATCGGGCCGGGTTTTGATATTCCGCGCTGCGGCTTACGACGATTTGGTCAGTTGCAGTGTGATTTCGCAGACTTCTTCGCTTTCTTTGCGGATATTTTCAATGGCTGCGAAGATTTCCATGATCTGCGTGTTTTCCTGCTGCGATGCTTGCGATATCTCGGCGAATAGCTGCTGATTTTCCAGCATTTCGCCGGTGAGCGTCCCCATTGCCGACGCTATCTGGGTGACCGCTTCCCGGATGCTGCCGACCGCCTGGCGGATGGTGTCGGTCGAGGTCTGGCTTTCGGCTGCGAGTTTGCCCACTTCTTTGGCGACGACGGCAAAGCCGCGGCCGGCTTCGCCCACCCGGGCGGCTTCGATGGTGGCGTTGAGGGCAAGCAGGTTGGTCTGCCCGGATATGTGTTTTATGGCTTCGACGATATTGCCGATGCTTTTCGCCGCTACCGCCAAGGTATCGGATAGGCCCTTTACGTGTTCGAGGGTGGTCATGCCGTGGCTGAATCTTACGGTCAGTTTATCGAAAGACGCCGTTTCGTCCTGGACGGACCGGGCTCTCTGCTGGGTGATGGCGGAAATCTGCTGCATCTTGTCCATGAGATGGTTCATGCCGTTGACGACTTTATTGGAGAGTTGCCGGTAGCTGAAGAGGGTGACCCATTTCATGAGCTCGCAGGCCGACTTGATTTCGATTATCCTCTGGGCGGCGATTATCCGGCAGGCGGGGTTCATGTATTGCCGATATTTCTGCTGCAATGCGCCTTTTTCGCCCACGAGCGTCACGGGCCCGATGACGATTTCCGCCTTGCCCAGCAGTTCGGCGATTTCGCCGTCGGCGATTTCTTCGAAGGGGATATGCGCGAAGCGTAGGTGGTCTATGCCATTGGTGGTGCATTGGTCGGCGACCATTCTCGTAAATTGCGCCGTGTTGCCGAATATGTGAACGGTTTGTTCCCTGGGCAGCTTCGCCAGTTCGATGAAGTAGTGGGTGTAGGGGAAGAGGTCAATGCCGACCAGTTTCTCTTCCGGTATGAATTTCGCCAACTCGCCGCGGCGCTGCGAAACGCAGACAAAAAGGTCGGCGGCGTCAGGGCCGGAGAGCTTGCCAAGCGGGCATCCCTGGACAGAGATGCTTTCTCCGAGCACTTGCCTGACAATCCCCACTACCTCGTCAGCGACCAACTGATCGCCGGCTACTGCCATTACTCTGATATCCTGCACGCCGACTCCTCCGCTTCCATTTTTTCAATACTGTCAGGGCTCATTGCGCCCCGGTTGCCAAAGCTGTGCCAAAATTGGTTTTTATGTGTTATTTCGACAAATTTTTGCTTAAACCTCCAGGCAGGCGCTGGACGTAGGTATGACGAGACGCAGAAACCCCGGTCTTAACGACCGGGGTTGTTTTGTGGGGAGGAGGGATAGTATTTTTTTCCGTAGGGCTCGAGGAGAAATTTCTGGCGGAGATTAATGAGGTTGGGGCCGAACTCGGCTTCGAGCTCTTTGCCGAATACGGCCATGATTTCCATGATGTACACGTCGTGGATGATGACTTCGGTGATCGGCATTACCAGCCCCGGATGCGCCGTCCAGGCGGCGCGGCTTTCGTCGCCGAGCGAGACGATGCCGGCGACGATCCCGCGGTCGTCGACGCTGGATACGATCCAGCGGCCGCCGTATTCGCGGGTTATGTCTTCAGGCATGTAGTGCTGATAGACGGTGGCAAAGGCGAAGTCCAGCTCGCCGTAGGATACGATTAATATTTTTACGCCTCTGTGGGCCGCTGCCTGCAGTTCGTCGACGAGCTCCAGCGCGTCGTCGCTCCAGATTTCGAGCAGGACGCGGTGCCTGGCGCCCTTGATTTCTTCCTTGACGCGGGCCATGATGGCCCCGTGGCCGGCGATGTTCCAGATGTTTTCGCGGTTTTGCGCGGTTACGGCGAACTGCTGCAAAGCGTGCTGCGCGATATGGTAGGTTTTTTCCGCGCGGCGTTTCCTTTGGGCGATCAACGCTTCGGGGGACAAAGGAAGATAGAGCGGCGTGTTTTCCTGGCTGACGAGGATATCGCCGCGCGCTACCATGCCGCTGAGCACTTCGTAGATTTTGGAACGCGGCACGCCGGAGTTGAGGGAGATGGCGTAGCCCGACAGGGGCGATTTTTCCAGCAGCGCCAAATACGCTTTGGCCTCGTACTCGGTAAAATTGAGCTGCTGCAGGACCGATATAATCTCGGCTTTCATCCGGCTGGCTCCCCCCTTGATGATATTTTTTGCTCTGACCGGCCCGGCCTTGACAGGAAAGAAAAACCTTTTTATAATTACAAACAATAGCTACCTTTGTAGCTACTATTATACAGTATCGCCGGAGCAGACGCAACACGGCGAATGCCGGCAAGTTTTTTTGCGGAGGGTTTGAAAAATGACAGCAGCGCTTTTACCCGAAATGCCGAACCGGTGCGTTATCGTGATGGACAAAGAGTTAAGCGGGGGAATCCTGGCGAATGCGATTGCCGTGATAGCCCTCAGCGCCGGGCAGCGGCATCCCGCGCTCGTAGGCGGGCCGCTGGTCGATGCCTGCGGGTTTGCCCATCCGGGGCTGATTCCCACAGGCATTCCGATGCTGTGCGCGCCGCAGGACGAGTTGGCCAGAATCCGGCAGGTGGCTTTGGAGAACGAATGCGATGTGGTGGATTTTCCGGTGGAGGGCCAGCAGACAAAAAACTACGAGGAGTTTCAGGAGATGGTGGGCCGCATCCCCACCGAAGGCATTAAGTATACCGGTCTGGCGCTGATCGGGCAAAAAAAGACGATCAGCAAGATCGTCAAAAAGCTCGATCTGATGAGCTGACCGTAGGGAGGGCGGGCGCGCAGCGGCGGAGTCGATCCGCGCCCCCGCGCAACCCGCCGGTTGTTCACATTTTACAGTCTGAATTTGGCGACGGCCGCTTGCAGGTCCTGGGCCAGCCTGGCCAGCGATTCGCTCGATGTGGCGATCTCCTCCATCGAAGCCAGTTGCTCCTCAGTGGCTGCCGATACGCTCTGCGCTTCATCGGATGACTTTTTGCTCAGTGCGTCGATCCGGTTTACCGCCTCCACGATCTTTTGGCTCCCCAAGGCCATTTCCTGGATAGCCTGCGAGATCTGTTTGACCTGACCGTTTACTTCGGTTACCATGCCCGTTATTTCACGGAAGGTCACGCCGGCTGCATTTACGACTTCCGCGCCTGTTTTTACTTCTTGGGTCCCTTGCTGCATGGCCTCGACCGCTTTGTCGGTGTCGATCTGGGTATCGCTTATTAAGCCGGCGATTTTTTTCGCCGCCTCTTCGGATTGTTCGGCAAGTTTACGCACTTCTTCCGCCACGACGGCGAAGCCCCGGCCCTGTTCCCCGGCGCGGGCGGCCTCGATGGCGGCGTTGAGGGCGAGGAGGTTTGTCTGCCCGGCGATGCCGGAGATGGTGTCGACGATCTGGCCGATTTCTTTCGACCGTTCACCCAGCTTGGCGACCACTGCCGCCGAATTGTCGACCGTCTGCTCGATCCGGTCCATCTGGCTGATGGCTTTGTCGACAGCGGCACCGCCGGCGGCGGCTTTTTCCGCCACCCGCCCGGATTGGCTGGCGACAGTGCCGGAGTTGGCGGCGATTTGCTGGATGCCTGCCGACAGCGCGGCGACGGTTGCGGCAGCTTCGTCGGCGGCGTTTATCTGCTCTGCGGCCCCGCCGGCTACTTCCTGGATGGAGATGGCGATTTGGTTGCTCGCCTGGGAAGATTGCCCGGCGCTGGCGGTGAGCTGTTGCGAGGAAGCCGCCAGATGCTCGGATTTAGCGGAAATTTGCCTGATGAGGGCGCCGATATTCTGGGCCATTTTTTCAAAGCTTTGGGCCAGGCGGCCGATTTCGTCGTTCGAGCTGATGCCTAAGCTTGCCTGGGATAAGTCGCCGCCGGCGATTTTTTGGGCTGCCGCCTCAAGCGATTGGATGGGGCGGGCGATGCGCCGGGCAAACCAGCTGATGGCGATGCCGGCGAGGAGCATGACGACGATGATTGTCACGAGGGAGATTGTTGTAAGGGCCGAGAGTACGCCGGTTATTTCCGCCGTCGGCACGGTTAGGGCCAACGACCAGCCCGTTCCCGGCACGGGGGCGTAGGAGATCATTTTTTCGGCGCCGTCCCATTTATAGCTGGCAACACCGGTTTCGCCCTTGACCATTCGCCCGGTCACGTCCCGGATGGCTTGGGGATATTTTTCATCGGTGAGAGAGTTGGCTTTCATTACGAGGTCCTTGTTGGCGTGGACGATCATCAGGCCGTCGCTGCGAACGATGTAGGCGCTGCCTGTCCGGCCGACCTTGATGCCCAGCGTCCGTTTTTCCAGCTCCTCGATGTATATGGAGCCGACGAGAACTCCCGCAACTCCATTGCCGCTCTTGATAGGGGTGGCAAGGACGACGACCGATTTGCCTGTTGTCATCGATTTGAGGGGATCGGAGATCGAGGTGGCGCCTTTCATGCCCGCCTGAAAGTAGGCCCGGCTGCTCAGGTTGCCTTTTGTCCCTTTTGTGTCCACTAATGTTCCGTCGGGCGTGATCCAGAAGATATTCTCGTAAATCCCGCTGTTGTTTTTCATTTCCGCGCCGATATAGGCCAGCATGGCTTCCTGGTTGCCGCCGGTCATTACAGGGGAGCGCGCGATGGCGTTCATTTCCGTTTTGCGGATATCGAACCAATTGCCGAGTCCTTCGGCAGTGGCTACCGACGTTTTTTGGAGCTCCGCCACGACATTGTCGGTGATGATCGCCTTGGCCCGCCAGTAGTTTAGACCGCCCAGGGCGGCGAGGGCAACCAGGACGATAGCCAGAATAGTAACTGTGAGTTTTGCTTGAATGGTTTTCACGAAGCCAGCTCCTTCCAGAATGTGCCGAAACCTTTCTACATGTAATCTTATATTTGATGCAAGACGCGTGCCAATATCGGCGCGCGCCGCGGGAAAAAGCCCGGAAGCCTTGTATAGTGCGGAGAAAAATTTTTCGATTTCTTGCCACACACACGATTCAGCGCAATATCCGACAAGAAACGTAACTATTGCATTTGGGGGCAGGAGATTTTTGATACAAGGGGGCGCTGCTTTGTTTCATTATGCGCCTGTTACGGCACTAACTTGGGCGCCGCCGCACAGGGCGGGCCGGCAACAATAAAACCCGGTCGATAACGACCGGGTTTTAGTCAGCGGTTTATTTGCCGAAGTGGCGGGCGAGGAGACCTTTGAAGGCGGCGCCGTGGCGGGCTTCGTCCTTGCACATTTCGTGGACGGTGTCGTGGATAGCGTCAAGGCCGAGTTCTTTGGCTCTTTTGGCGATGGCGAGCTTGCCCTGGCAGGCGCCGAATTCGGCTTCGACTCGCAGCTGGAGGTTCTTTTCGGTGGAGGGGGATACGCACTCGCCCAGGAGTTCGGCGAATTTGGCGGCGTGCTCCGCTTCTTCGAACGCGATTCTTTTATATGCTTCGGCGACTTCCGGGAAGCCTTCGCGGTCGGCCTGGCGGCTCATCGCGAGGTACATGCCGACTTCGGTGCATTCGCCCATGAAGTTCATTTTCAGGCCTTCGACGATCTGGGCGTCGACACCGCTGGCTACGCCGATGCGGTGTTCGTCGGCCCATTTCATTTCGCCGGCGGTCTGCTCGACGAATTTCGCGGCCGGGGCTTTACAGTGCGGACAGTTTTCGGGAGCGGCGTCGGCTTCGTGGACGTAGCCGCAGATGGTGCATACGAATTTTTTCATCGGAGATCCCCTTTCGGATAATTATTATTTTTAAATAATTTATATTGACATTTTAGCATGGCTTACTGATCTTGGCAATACTTCCGGGGAGAAAAGTTTTTGCACCGCCCGGCGCGCGGCGTTGCCGGCCAACAGCCAGGCGGGAAGAAAGACAAAACCTGCGCTATGCGCAGGTTGCGGCGGTCGGTGTTTTTCTTGGGGGAGCGGTCAGCCGGCGGTGTCTTCGTAGCCGTTGAAGTCTTCGGGGGGGTTGCTGCTTTCGGCGACCAGCCTGCCCGCGGTTTGGCAGCGGGGGCACTTCCCGAAGCTGTCCTCCATAATCAAGCCTGTTTCGGTTTTGAATTTTGTGCCGCATCGCGGGCACAGGTAAAACATCCAATAGGCTCCCCAGGTCATCGGGGGTCACCTCCTTTTATCGTCCATTTAATTATACATTGCTTTTCCGCGGAGTAAAACCGCGGAGTTGGCCGCGGGGGTAGTGGGCTTTCGCGGCAAAGAGTGGTAATATTATATTGTCTGGTCAGACGGACAACGATCGGAATATGTTTTCTGGAGAGGTGCGCGTGAAGATGAATGTGAGAGATGCAGCCGAGCAACTGAAAGATGAGATCGTCTCCTGGAGAAGGCAGATCCATGCGAACCCCGAGGTGGGCTGGCAAGAAGTGGCGACGGGAAACATGGTGGCCGCGGAGCTGGAGAAGATGGGCATAGAGGTGACACGGGTGGCCAAGACGGGTGTGCTTGGCGTTATTAAGGGGGCGGCGCCCGGCAAAACGGTGGCGCTCAGAGCCGATATGGACGCCCTGCCGATAACCGAAGCGAACGAGGTTCCCTATAAGTCGCAGAACCCAGGGGTGATGCACGCCTGCGGCCATGACGGGCATACGGCGATGCTGCTGGGGGCGGCTAAGATCCTGAGCGGGATGCGGGATAGAATCCAAGGCACGGTGAAGCTTTTTTTTCAGCCGTCGGAGGAGATCGGCGGGGGGGCGCTGGCATTTATCGAAGCCGGGGCTCTGAAGGGGGTGGACGCTATTCTGGCGATTCACTTGTGGCCGGAACTGCCGACCGGCAAGGTTTCGATTGTGGGCGGCCCGCGGATGGCTTCGGCGGATAAGCTGTTTATTACGGTCAAGGGGAAGGCGGGACACGGGTCGATGCCGCACCAGGGGGTGGACGCCATTCTCGCCGCCGCCGCGATCACGATGAATCTCCAGTCGATTGTGAGCAGGGAGGTGCCGCCGCTTGAGCCGGCGGTGGTGACGATCGGGAGGTTCTGGGGCGGGACGACCTGGAACATAACCTGCGACGAGGTGCAGCTGGAAGGGACGACGCGGTGCTTCAACCGCGAGATCAGGAAGAACTTCCCGGCGACGATCGAGCGGATTATCAAGAGCACGGCCGCTTCTTACCGGGCTGAGGCCGAGCTGGAGTATGTGCCTATTTCGCCGCCGACGATCAACGATCCGCTGGTGGCGAAGGTGGCGGCCGGCGCGCTGACCGAGCTGTACGGCGAGGCGGCTTTAGGCGAGATGGAGAAGGTGATGGGCGGGGAGGATTACGCCTATTATCAGGAAATCATCCCCGGCGCGATGGTTTTCATGGGGGTGGGCAGCAAGGAGAAGCAGACAAATTACCCGCTCCATAACGAACGGTATAATCTCGATGAGGATATGCTGCCGGTCGGCGCCGCGCTGCACGCCCAGTTCGCGCTGAATTTTTTGAAGGGCTAGGTCGTTACCGAGAGCAGATGGAAAAGCCCGCGCTATGCGCGGGCTTTTAGCTCCCTGCTAAATTTTTGCGAGGCATTCCGCCGCTCTGTTGATTATGCGTTCGGTCATGTCGATCGGATCTTTACCGTTGGCTTCTCTGACATCGAGGAGCATCCAGACGGATTCGTTCGTCTTGTTGTCGATCAGCATGTATTTCATGCCGGCGTTTCCGTAGGTGTCATAGTGAGCGGGGGTTATCGAGGTCCGCTCCACGGGTTTTTTGACTTTCCTCTTTTGCTGTATCCAATTGCCCTTCGAGTCTTGAATGTAGACGTCGGTTTCCACCTCCACCTGCTCGATGTAGGTGGAGATTTTTTCAGGCACAAAGCGTTTATCGTAGCCGAAGGAGCTTACTTTGATGTGTAATACGGCGTCGGTTATTAGCGGGGTGAATCTGGCTATTTCGGCTTTGTAGCGCGCCGGGTCCTCGGTCTCAAGGCGGCGCAGGTCTTCGCCGATCGCCTTGCTTATCATGTCTTTGAGTTTGTTGAGCGTGATGAAGTTGAAGCTGCTGTTGACCCATTTGGCCCGGTCTTCGATAAATACGTTCGTATAGACGTTTTCCAGCCTGCGGATATGGAATTCGTCCATTTCCGCTCTTGGATCGGCCGAGGTTGCCAGCAAGACGGTTTTTATGCCGCGAAAGTTAAAGCCGGATTTTTTCCATTCGTCTTTGCGCTCTTCGGCTTGACAGACAGCCGTCGACAGAAGCAGCAACCAGACGATAAATAAAGCTGCGTATTTTGGTCTCACGCGATTTTCCTCCTTCATCCGCTCCGGAGCAGTACCCGCCCCCGGGTGGTTAGCCGCCTGCGCTGCTCAGCGCAGCGGCTTATTTTTGTATTTTCGCCCAGGAATCCTTGAGGCCGACGATGCGGTTGAAGACGGGCTTTTCGATTGTCGCGTCGGGGTCAACGCAGAAGTAACCGTGGCGGATGAACTGGAAGCGGTCGCCGCTTTTGGCGTTGACGGCGAAGGGCTCGATGAGGGCGGACAGGGTGACGAGCGAGTCGGGGTTTACGCGGCTCAAAAAGTCTTCGTCGCCGGCTTCGGGGTCTTCGTAGGGGAAGAGATGGTCGTAGAGGCGGACTTCGACGGGCAGGGCGTAAGTGTCGCATACCCAGTGAACGGTGCCTTTGACTTTGCGGGTGCTGCCTGAGCCGCTTTTGGTTTCGGGGTCGTAGGTGCAGCGGAGCTCGACGATTTTGCCGGCGGCGTCTTTGACGACTTCTTCGCATTTGATGATGTAAGCGCCTTTGAGGCGGACTTCGCCGCCGGGGGTGAGGCGGAAGTATTTGGGCGGCGGGTTTTCCATGAAGTCGTCCTGTTCGATGTAGAGAACACGGCCGAAGGGCACGCTGCGCGTGCCGAGGGCTTCGTCTTCGGGGTTGTTTTCGACGATGAGGGGTTCGATCTTGTCTTCGGGGTAGTTGGTGAGGACGACTTTGAGGGGGCGGAGGACGGCCATGAGGCGGGGGGCCTTGGGACCGAGGTCTTCGCGGACGCAGTGCTCCAAAAGGGCGAAGTCGACGACGCTGTCGGCTTTGGCGACGCCGATGCGGCCGCAGAAATCGCGGATGGCTTCGGGGGTGTAGCCGCGGCGGCGCAGGCCGGAGATGGTGGGCATGCGGGGGTCGTCCCAGCCGGCGACGCGGCCGTTTTCGACGAGGGCCCGCAGTTTGCGTTTGCTCATTACGGTGTAGGTGAGGTTGAGGCGGGCGAATTCGATCTGGACGGGGCGGGGCCTGAATTCGCCGAGGATGTCGACGCACCAGTCGTACAGGGGCCGGTGGGCCTCGAATTCAAGGGTGCAGATGGAGTGGGTGATGCCTTCATAGGCGTCGGAGAGGGGGTGGGCGTAGTCGTACATGGGGTAGATGCACCACGCATCGCCGGTGCGATGGTGGTGGGCCCGCATGATGCGGTAGAGGACGGGGTCGCGGAGGTTGAGGTTGGGGGAGGCCATGTCGATCTTGGCGCGGAGGACGCGGGCCCCGTCGGGGAATTCGCCGTTTTTCATGCGCTCGAAGAGGTCGAGGTTTTCGGCGACCGGACGGTCCCTGTAGGGGCTTTCTTTGCCCGGCTCGGTGAGGGTGCCGCGGTAGCTGCGGATCTGTTCGGCGGAAAGGTCGCAGACGTAGGCCTTGCCGGCGAGGATGAGGTCGCAGGCGTAGTCGTAGAGCTTGGCGAAGTAGTCGGAGGCGTAGAAGAGGCGGTCTTCCCAGTCGAAGCCCAGCCAACGGACGTCTTCCATGATGGATTCGACGTATTCGGTTTCTTCTTTGCTGGGGTTGGTGTCGTCGAAGCGCAGGTTGCATTTGCCGCCGTATTTGAGGGCGGTGCCGAAGTTGAGGCAGATGGATTTGGCGTGGCCGATGTGGAGGTAGCCGTTGGGCTCGGGCGGGAAGCGGGTGTGGACGCGCTGGCCGTATTTGCCGCTGGCGTTGTCTTTGTCGATGATGTCGTGGATGAAGTTGCCGCCGATGTGGTGTTCGGGTGTGGACATGGCTTTATGCTCCCTTGCTGGTATTAGTTCCGTTGCCGGTTGATAGGGCGTACGTGGCTATAATAGATTATTTTATCATAATAGCGACAATATACCAACTAAAGCGATTGGGGGGACGGAAAAAGAAAAGCCTTGCGGCTTTTTCGCAAGGCCGGGACTAACAATACCTATAGCTTGCCGCGTCAGGCCGTTCAGAAGGCCCTAGATGCAAGGCGGCTCCGACGACGGCCCTGGACGGGCCTAGTCCCGAGCGCGCCATGGACGGCATAGCGCGCGGGGGGATGGCGCAGCGACGCGTACTCGGACGTACGCTAGCAAGCGCCCGGAGGGCCAAGTGCGACACTCTTAGCGCTTCAGCGGTTAGAGGGGCGGCCTGCCCCTTGCGGGTACGCCGCAGATGGGGCCTTATCAACGGCCTGACACCTACTCCAGCGGTTTTTCGGGAACCTTCCCCATTCTCTCCAGGCTGGCGGCGATGCGCTGCAGGGAACGCGAGATTTGCGTGAACTGCCACAGGACGTAGACGATTATCGCGATGTGCAACAGGGCGAACACTATGCCGAAGCCGCTCATGAACCCCACCATCCCAGGACCGTACCCGTAGCCGAAACCCATCATGCCGATGCACCTCCGATGCGTAGTGTCTTAGTATACGCCGGGGGCGGGGGGAGTATGTATGTATGGGTATAAACCCGGAGCTTCGGCGCATGAGTTTGCGCCCCTGCCGGGGATGCGGCTGGCGCCCTGTACTGGCGTTTTAGCTTCGCCACCGCGCTCCTGGCGGCGGTCTTACTAAACTCGGCGCCGACTCAACCGTACCGTCGCCAACAGTCGTCCGTGACTGATGGCTCCTCGCCCGCCCGTCCATGGTCGGGCGTACGGTTTCGTTCGCGGCGCTTTCGCTAAGTAGCGGCCGCCGCCCCGCTTAATGGTGGCGAATCCAAAACGCCAGGGGTCGCCCACAATGCTTTAAGAGAAAAGCCGATAGAGGCCAACGCGGTAGCGATGGCGAAGCCGCCAGAAAAAATACATAAACAAAAGGACCCTCGCGGGGTCCTTTTTGTGTGGCTATTGGTGGACGCAGACGCGGTTGCCGCCGGCGTATTTGGCTTCGTAGAGCATGGTGTCGGCTTTGCGGACGAGGTCGTCGAGGCTGAGCGCTTCGCCGCCCTGGGCGGTTATGACTCCGAAGCTGGCGGTGACGGATACGATTTCGTCGCCGTCGGCGACCGCCATGGCTTCGACGGCCTGCCTGAGCCGCTCCGCCAGCGCCGTGGCCCCGGCTTTGTCGACGCCGGGCAGGATTATGACGAATTCGTCGCCGCCGTAACGCCCGAAGATGTCTTCGGCGCGCAGGCTGCGGCGGCAGGTGTCGGCGAAGTCGGCGAGCACTTTGTCGCCGGATATGTGGCCGTGGGTGTCGTTGACGAGTTTGAAGTCGTCAAGGTCGGCGAGGATGAGGGATAGGGGGTTATTGTTTTGGCGGGCGTGGGCGACCAGTTCTTTGCCGATCTTTTTCCAGCGGGTGCGGTTCCAGGCTTTGGTGAGCGGGTCGGTCGCGGCTTGGAGGCGCAGGCCTTCGACGATGGCTGAGAAACGGGTGATGTCGCGGAGGACGACGATGGCGCCGGCGTCTTCGCCTTGGCTGTCATGCAGCGCGATGCGCTGGAGCTGATAGTTGACCCGCTCGCCGTCGGCGACGAGGTACATCGTCTGTTCTTCGGCAGCGCCGTCCAAAATGGTCTGCATGGCCGGGTATTCCCGGAAGAGGTCGCGGCCTTGCCTGCCTTTCGCCCCGTCGGCGAGGACGGGAAAGGCGCGGACGGCGGCGAGGTTGAAGTCGGCGAGGCGTCCTTCGCGGTCGAAGACGAGGAGGCTGTCGGATAGCCGCTGGAATACTTCCTGGCGGGCGAGGGGGACGGTCTCGAGCATGTCGAGGCCGAAGGCGGCCCAAGCATAGAGCAGCGCCGGGACGAGGAAGGCGGCGGGGTGAGGGTCGATCCCCCAGGGGATGGCTTTCATGAGGTAGGCGATGTAAACGCCCCAGGGGAACAGGGAGCCGAGGAAGAGGACGAAGGCCTGTCGGCTTTTTTCGGCGGACGTATTCCGCCAGGCGCGGGCGAAGAGGAGGTTGCCGTAGAGGACGGCGAGGTTGATGTAGGCGGAGTGTATCCAGTACCACGGCCCAGGCTGGAAGGCGACGACCGGGAAGGGGGCGTCGGGGTTGAGGCGCAGGGGGCCGTAGTGAAGATGGTGAAGCTCGGAGGTGTTGCTGAGCAGGAAGGTGATGGTGGAGAGCATGAGCAGGACGGCTTTGAGCTTGGTCCACTGATCGTTTTTCGTTTTGGTGTGGTGGACGGCGAGGATGATCCAGGCGGCCGGCAGGAAGGCGATGCCGACGGATTCGACGCGCAGCCAGAACCTGATCGCCGGCAGGGTGTCGCTGGCGAGTTCGCACATATAGCCAAAGGTGTAGATGGCAATGAGAAGGGTGAAGAGGAAGAAGGCCCGGCCGAGGGGGCTCCGGCGGCGTCGCCAGGCAACAAGCGACAGGGCGCCGATAACAAGGAAGCTTATGCCGATGAGGGCAACGAGTGCCCATCTTGCCGAGTACAATGCAACCACCCTTTGGTTTTCGATAATAAGGCGCTGTTAATACAGTGTCGATTTTATCATCTCCAATCTTTGGCCGACAAGTATTTTGGCTAAAAAGTAGCTGTGCGGTGCGCAGAGATTGTTTTCCCCGGTCATGTCGCGACGGCGATGGTTTTGCGGGGACGACAAAAAAGGACCGTGCGGTCCTTTTTTGCTTTGGCGGGCTGAGATAAGGGGCTGAATAAATACTTAGCCGGGTTGGTAGTGGTCTTCGAGGGCTTTCGTGGCGATGGCTTTGACGTGTTCCCACTCCGGGGCGGCGGCTTTGACAAGGATGGCGCGCAGTTTCTGGATGGCGGAGGAGTCGTCGTCCAGGCCGAGGGTTTCTTCGACGTGGGCGGCGCCGCGACGGGTGAGGATGATGTTGTCGGTGACGAAGGCGACCGGGTTGTCGTCTTCTTCGCCGAATTTGACGGTGACGCCGCTGATGAGGCCGGCGGTGTAGAGCGCGTTGACGGCGCGGCCGAGGGCTTCGCCGGCGAGCCCCATGCTCTGGGCGGCGGCGCTCATCTGCGGTTTTTTGGCGTTGCGTTCGGCGTAGAGAGCGTAGAGGAGTTTTTCGGCGTTGGCGTCCATGGTTTCCCCCCTTTTTTTGCATCTGTTATAAGATTATATGCCGGAGGCGGGTCGTTTGGCAGGGCGGGAGGAGGAATAAGGCGGCGGCGGGGGGATAAGCTAATGGCACGAGATGATGAGGAGGAGACGGTATGGAGCAAGGGATTCCGGTGACGGTGGAGCTGCCGCAGGAGGTTTATGAGGAGGCGGCGAGGATCGCGCGCTACCGGGGCGAGTCGGTGGGCGAGCTGGTGACGGCGGCGGTGCGGGCGGTGGTGGCGGCGGAACGGGCGGAGTACGCGTACCCCGATTGGCCGCTGGGCCCGGCTCCGGGGTGGGAGAACAGGCGGTAAAAAAAGACGCCCCTTGCGGGGCGGCGGTGCGGGGACAGCGGTGTTAGAATTTGTAGGTGAGACCGAAGCCCCAGCCTTTGACGGTGACGTCGCTGGTGACACTGGCGTGGCTGGACTCTAATCCTGCCGGGGCGTTTATGTTGGCGCCGGCGAATTTGAGGCTGTCGAACTTGGTGTCGCGATAGCTGACGTTAAGCTGGATGTCTTTGCCGAGGTCGTAGGAGAGGCCGGCTTCCCAGTTGCGGTAGTCGCTGCCGAAGGAGGCGAGGCCCCAGAGGTTTGTTTTATTGGCGATATTGTAGGAGCCAACGACGCCGAATTGGAAGGTATCCTGGTCGTCGGACCACAGCTCGGGGATGGTGAGCCCACCGGACCAGCCATTGATGCTGGCGCTGCCGCCTGCGGAGACGCCGCCTTTGTAGCGGACGGCGCCGACGAAGCCGGCCCAATTTTTGTTAAAGCTGTAAAGGAGGTTGTATTCGTCGGAGCGGATTTTGCCGTCGAAGCCGATTTGGATGTATTCGCTGGAATCGCTCGGGTTGGTATCGCGGTAGCTCCAGATGTTGCCGGTGGGGTTGTACTGGCGGTATTGTAGTGCCCATTTGTTTCCAATACCGAAAGTCAACCCGAGCTCGACGTTGGAGTCGCCGCTGAAGTCGCGCGAGCCGCTGAAGCTGAACGATTGATTGATACTCCCTATTACGGGCAGGTCGCCGGCGTAGCCGCTGATTGTGCCGGTGGCGCTGAAGTCGAGGCTGGGCCGGAAGGTGTAGTCGAGGGCGACTTTGCCTTTTTCGAAGTCCATGAGGGGGGCGGCGGACGCCACGCTGGTGAAGGCGAAGACGAGCAGCGCGATGAGGGTTATTTTTTTCATCCTGTTTCCTCCATTCTTTCCTTTATTGTTTTCCCGCACCAATCTGTGCATATGCTGCCATTGCCGGCCAGCAATTATGCACTTAAGTCCCAATGGACTTGTTGGTAAAATTTTACATCCAGGCGACGCAAAATATTTGTCGGTGTCCGCGGGGCGGGCGGGCGCAATTTGGGCAGAATGCTTTGTCGGTCGGCAAAAACCGCATTACGCGCCAAGCGGCGGCCCGGCGGGCGGCAGAGGCCGGCCGCGGGACAGGGATTATGGGGTAGGTTATTGTCGATAAAAAATGCGGGCGAAGCTGTTGCGTCTGCTTTTGTAGGGTGTGAAGAAGCCTCCCGTGGCTGCGGGAGGCTTTTGGGCGTTTTTTCGGCGTTTGGCGGGGTTGTTGTCCGCCGGGCGCGGTCAGTAGTTTCATTATTTTTCTATTTTTTCCGTATTTTGCAGGAGGTGGCGACTGATGGCAAGAATTTTACAATACTTTGTTTTTGGGGGCTTGGCTTGTGTATCAACGTTTGGGCGTGGTGGATTATGCGGAGGTCGTGGAGAATATGGGGCAGGGCCTGCTGGTGTTTGCGCCGGCTGCGGCAGGCGCGTCTTTCGGGCTGGTGTACGAGAGCCCGGAGGCCGCGCGGCTGCTGGGGATGACGCCCGGAAGCGTTGAGCATGCCGATTGCCCGCTCACCGGCAGCCTGTTTTCGGCTTTGGCCGAGGTGGCGGCGACGCGGAAGCGCCTGACGACGGAGAAGCGCCTGGAGACGGCCACGGGGATTAGGTGGCTGCGGATGAGGATTTTCCCGCTCAAGGGGGCGCGGCTGGGTGTTTTGCTGGAGGATGCGACGGAGGCCCGTCTGGCGCAGCAGAAGCTGGCGGAGGGCGAGCTGATGTTCCGGATGATTTCGGAGAACAGCCGCGATTGCCTGTGCCTGCACGGGGAACGGGCCCGCTATGTTTATGCTTCGCCGGCTATCCGGACGCTGCTGGGGTACGAGCCTGAGGAGCTTATCGGCAAGACGCCGTTCGAGATGGCGCACCCGAACGACCTGCAGTCGATTTTGGAGCCTTTTCGGAAGATGATGATGACGGGAGCGGCTTTCGGGGGAGTGACGGCGCGATACCGCCGCAAGGACGGGGTGTATCGCTGGATGGAGACGATGGTGGTGAAGGTGGACGGCTGCCCGCTGCCGGGGGTGCTTTATCAGAGCTCGACGCGCGATGTGACGGAACGGAAGCAGTTGGAGGAACGGCTGACGGAGATGGGGTACCGCGATGCTTTGACGGGACTTTATAACCGCGGCTATTTCGAGGAGGAGCTGAAGCGCCTCGACCGCCGGCGCGGCGGGTCGGTGGGGCTGATTATCGTGGATGTGGACGGGCTGAAGGTGGTGAACGACGCGCTGGGCCACGACGCGGGGGATGAGCTTTTAAAACGCACGGCGCTGACGCTGATGGCGTGCTTCCGACACGAGGATCTGGTTGCCCGGATAGGCGGCGACGAGTTCGCGGTGCTGCTGAGCGATGTGACGATGGAGGATCTCCGCCAGGCCGGCCGGCGGATTATGAAGACGACGGAGGAGGATAACTGCGGAAGTTCGCCGGCTCTCAGCCTGTCGTTGGGGTATGCTGTGGGGGAGGATAACGGGACGCCGATGCGGGAGCTTTTCCGGGCGGCCGATGATAATATGTACCGCGACAGGTTGTACCGCGGCAAGAGCGCCCGCGGGGCGATCGTGAATATTTTGCGCCGCCTGCTGACGGAACGGGATTTCGCGACCGAGGAACACGGCTCCCGGCTGGAGTCGCTGACGGCGAGGCTGGGGGAAGCGGCAGGGCTGAGCGAGGAGCGGCTGGGGGATTTGGCGCTTTTTGCCCAGTTCCACGATGTGGGGAAGGTGGGTATCCCGGACGCTATCCTGAGCAAGCCCGGCCCGCTCACGCCCCAGGAGCGCAAAGAGGTGGAGCGCCACTGCGATGTGGGCTACCGGATCGCGGCGGCGTCAAACGAGCTGCTGCCGATCGCGGAGTGGATCTTGCGGCATCACGAGTGGTGGAACGGCAAGGGGTACCCGCTGGATCTGGCGGGAGAGAGCATTCCGCTGGAGTGCCGGCTGCTGGCGATCGCGGACGCTTATGACGCGATGACGAGCGACCGCCCGTACCGCAAGGCGATGAGCCACGATGCGGCCTTGGCCGAGATCAGTCGCTGCGCGGGATCGCAGTTCGATCCTTCGCTGGTGGATGTTTTTATGGGTCTGGATTTGGCTGATTAAAGACGGCGAAGCCCCCGGCAGATGCCGGGGGCTTCATATCGTACAAATTAAAAAGCCCCGCATTTCTGCGGGGCTTTTCGCGCTTGTGGAGCCGATAAGAGGACTCGAACCTCCGACCCGCGCATTACGAATGCGCTGCTCTACCAACTGAGCTATACCGGCATTGGTCCGATAACTATTTTAGCTTCTCGGGCCGGAAATGTCAACAGCATCGGCAAAGGCAATGTTTGTAAGACTCAGACGAAGCAGGCGGCGGGCAGGGTGTCTTCGATGTCGTCGCCGGCGGCGAGGAGGGTGTGGACGATGTCGGCGTCGAGGCGGCGGGCGGCGGCCATGTCGAGCATGATTTTTTCGACTTCGCCGGGCGACAGGCCGGGGCGGTAGGGCCGGTGCTCGCGCAGGGCGGCGTAGGCGTCGGCGACGGCGACGATGCGGGAGCCGAGACGGAGGTTGGCCGGCGGGATACGGAAGGGATAGCCGGTGCCGTCGAGGGTTTCGTGGTGAAAGGCGGCCCATTCGGCGATTAGCTCGAAGCCGTCGATCTGGGTGAGGATACGGTGGGTATAGTAGACGTGCTGCTTGATGATCATGAATTCGCGGGGGGTGAGTTTGCCGGGCTTCTCAAGGATGTGGTTGGGGACGGCGAGTTTGCCGAGGTCGTGGAGGAGGCCGGCGACGCGCATGATTTTGGTTTCGGCGTCGGAGTAGCCTGTGGCGCGGGCGAGATAGGAGGCTACCGAGGCGACCGTCCGGGAGTGGGTGGCGGTGAAGCGGCTGGTACGGTCGACGATGGTGGCGAAGATTTCGGCGGCGCTGAGGAGGCCGTCGATGTCGAGCCGGATCTGGCCGTGGCTCTGGAGGCCGCGGAAGAAGTGGTCGTAGTAGTGGGGGGTGGCGAGGTCGAACCAGAAGCTGTCCTGGCAGGCGATCTCGCCGAGAGCGTTGACGAGTTCGGGGTCGAACTGGCTGCCGCTCTGGCGGGCGAGGGCGGCGAGGATGTCGTCGCACTGGTCGAGGATGTAGCGGTTGTCGTCGATGAGGACTTCGATGGTGTCGGCGAGGTTGATGATGCGCCCGGCGATAGGGATGTCTTTGCCGGCGAGGCCGGAAGGGCTGGAGCCGTCCCAGCGGTCGTGGTGATGACGGATGGGTTTGGCCATAGCTTTGAACAGGGGGTTGTCGGCGAGCAGGCGGTAGCCTTCCTCGGCGTGCTGGTAAAGATGGGGGACGGGCTTGTGGCTGTAGAGCTTGTTTTTCTCTTCCCACCTCGCGGCGGCGCCGATGTCGTGGAGGAGGGCGGCGTAGAGGAGGGTTTGGCGCGGCCCCTGGGCCAGCCCGAGGTGGCCGCCGATGCTGTCGGCAATCATGGCGGTGCGCCAGTGGTGGCGGGAAAGGCCGCCGTCGGCCAGTTCGAGGGCGAGGGAGAATGCTTTGAGGAGATTGGTCAGGTGGATGCTGAAGATCAAGATGTCACCCCGCTGTGTTGTGATAAAAACATTCTCTAGCAGAGCATGTTTCGTCGAGATTTGTCGGTATACCTGCTTATTTGTGGGTTAATATGCTTTATTGAGCAGCCGCCAGGCGGCCAGGATTGTAATCCAAGTTTTTCAACAAGACAAGCGCCGGCCGGTCTGCTAAACTGATGTTAACATAAGTGGGAGGTGGGGGACGGGTGACTGTATACGACGTACTTAACAGGATCGACAAAGATTTGGTTGTCTGCGAGGATACCATCCGCCGTTCTCGCCGCAAGAAAACGCTTTACGTGCTGGTGAAGGCGACGGAGCGCAAGCGGGCCCTGGCGGAGATAAAAGAGTATATTCTGGCGAATCACTGATGTATGGCGGCCGGCTTCGGCCGCTTTTTCACGCGCTGGCCTCCCTGACGGGAGGCTTTTTTTATTTGTTTTTGGCGGCGGCCCGCGCTTGGCGGTACTGGCGTTCGAGTTCGTCGTCGAAGCAGGAGATGGCGACCGCCGGGCGGTCCTTGTGCTTGTGGTTTTCCACGAAGGCGCCTTTGGTCCTCATGGTGGTGATGTAGGCGAAGTCGGGGGGCGGCTTGTAGGGGCTGAGGAAGAGCCAGTAGGTAATAGGTCCGTCCGGATTCTGCCTTGTGAGGTCGGGGGGGCCGAACTTGGCGGCGTGGATCTTGTTGAGGTCTTTGAAGACCGCGCCGTCGGGGTCGGGGATGAGGATGACGCCGCCGGCGAGTTTTCCGGCGGCAAAGATGAAGCTGAAGTCGGCAGGGTAGCCGCCGAATTCACCGCGGTAGACGAGGATGTCGTTGTCTTCGCCTTCGAGGACGGCTTTGAAGGGTCCTTGGGCGAGGGCCTCCTTGGTCGCCGCTTGACTAGCGCCCCAGGGGGCGCCGCAAAAGCCTTCGAGCGTGCGGGTGGGTAGGGCGGCCTGGGCGACCGGGGCAAACAGGACGGCGGCGAGGAGGAGGGCTAGCGGCAGGACGAGGAGTTTGGCGCGCATGGAAAAGCCTCCTTACGCTTTCTGCTGTAACGGTTTCGCGAGGGTGGAGCAATTTTCCTGCGGTATTATTTCCCAGCCGGGCAGTAAGATTTATCGAGTTTTTTGTGGCCACGCAGCGGCGCGAGGGCGCGTAAAAAGCCCCTATCTGCGGTATCCCTACGGGTCTTGCAGATAGGGGCTTATCAACGCCCAAAGACAAGGCCAGCGACCGTTCAGAAGCCCCCAGATGCAAGGCGCACCGGATAAGCATACACACAACGCTTTAGCGTTGATGTGATCGCTTATACCCGAAAGGGTGCGAGCGCGCCGCGCCGCGTACTCGGAATGTACGCAAGCAAGCGCTCTGAGGAACAAGTGCGCCGTTCTTAGCGCTTCAGCGCTTTAGAACGGCGGCCTACCCCTTGCGGGTGCGCCGCAGATGGGGGCTTATCAATGCCCGAGAAAAAGCCAGCGACCGTTCAGAAGCCCCCAGATGCAAGGCGCACCGGATAAGCAGACACACAACGCTTTAGCGTTGATGTGGTCGCTTATACCCGAAAGGGTGCGAGCGCGCCGCGCCGCGTACTCGGAATGTACGCAAGCAAGCGCTCTGAGGAACAACGCCGCAGATGGGGGCTTATCAACGGTCGCTAAGACTGCCAGCGGAGGAGGAGGATGGTGGCCATCCCTATCCCCATCGTCAGCGGCATGTTGCGGAAGCGCCAGGCGACGAGGGCGGCGACGATGCCGGCAAGGAGGTAGGGGTTGTGCCAGGTGAGATCGAGGACGCCGCGCGGGAGGACGAGGGCGGGGACGATGAGGGCGGTGAGGATGCCGGTGGGGACATGTTTGAGCCAGCGGTGGAGCCAGGCGGGGATGCCTGTTTGCCGGAAGGCGAGCTGGGCGCCGAATCGGGTGAGGAAGGTGACGGCGGCCATGCCGAGGATGATGATAACGATGTCGCTTCTCATGCCGTTTCCTCCTTTTGGGGGCCGCTTTCCATGATGCCGCCCGCGAGGGTGGCGGCGAGGGCGGCGAGGATGATGTACCATTTGCCGGGGAGGTAGAGGGCGGCGCCTACGGCGACGACGGCGGCGATGCTGCAGACGATGAGGCTGGCGCGCGAGTCGAGGCGGGGGACGAGCATGGCAAGGAAGGTGGCGGGCAGGGCAAAGTCGAGTCCCCAGGCGAGCGGGTCGGGGATGTATTCGCCGATGAGGACGCCGGCGACGGTGGCGGCTGCCCAGGCGACGAAGAGGGCGCTGCTGGCGCCGAGCTGATGGCTTTCGCTGTAGCCGTGTTTGGCGATCCGGTCGATGGTTATGGCGTAGCTTTCGTCGACCATGAGGAAGGCGAGGAGGGCCTGGCGAGCGAGAGGCAGACTGGTGAGCCAGGGGGCGAGGGAGACGCCCATGAGGAGGTGGCGGAGGTTGATGAGCAGGGTGGTGAGGACGATGAGGGTAAAGTCGGTGACGCCCAGGCCGATCATAGTGGCGCTGATGAATTGGGCGGCGCCGGCGAAGACGATGAGGGACATGAGGATGGTTTCGAAGGGGGTGAGCCCGACGGTGAGGCCGACGATGCCGAAGGTGACGCCGAAGGGTACGACGCCGAGAAGGAGGGGGAGGGTGTCGAGGGCGCCGCGGCGGAGGTCGGCGGTGATGACGCTGGTCATGGTGTCAGCTCCCTGTGATGGTTTTATTCTTTATGATAGCCGGCAGGAAATGCGCGGTAAATATCCAATTTAATATTTTAAGCGATAATTGGCTATGCAACAGGAGGTTCTTGTCAAATGGATGTGTCCATTGATTTAACAACCGAGAGCGCCGGGCCGGAGCCGATGTATGAGCAGATTGCCGCCCGGATCGCCACCCATATAAAGAACCAGACTTTGCGGCCGGGGACAAAATTGCCGCCGGAGCGTCAGTTGGCGGAACGGTGCGGGGTGAGCCGGACGACGGCGATTAACGCTTACCGCCGCCTGGAGGAGATGGGGCTGGTGCGGACGCGGGTGGGCAGCGGCACGTATGTGGCGGATGGCACTGGCGAGGCGGCGGTGCAGCCGATGCCGTGGCACCAGCTGCTGGTGCCGGCATGGCAGAGCCCGGTATCCGGCATTATTCGCGATCTGATAGCGATGGATGCGTCGGCCGGGGTGTCGATGGCGACGGGGATGCCCGATCCGCGCCTGTACCCGTGGGCGGCGTTTCAGGGGCTGCTCGGCGCGGGGAATCTGGCGATGAGCGACCTCGGCCATATCGCGACCGAGGGCTACGGGCCGCTGCGGGAGGCGCTGGCCGCGCGCCATGCGGCGGCAGGGGTGCCGGCGAGGGCGGAAAATGTGGCGGTGGTGGCGGGATCCCAGCAGGGGCTGTACCTGCTGGCGAAGGTTTTCTTGAACCCTGGGGATTATGTGATCGTGGAGGCGCCTACGTATATGGGGGCGCTGCAGATTTTCCAGGCGGCGGGGGCGCGGCTGCTGACGCTGCCGGCGCCGGGGCCGTTGCAGCTCGATTTGCTGGAGGATTATCTTATCCGCTACCGGCCGAAGCTGCTGTATGTGATGCCGACATATCAGAATCCGAGCGGGCGGGTTATGCCGCAGCCGGAGCGGCAGGCACTGCTGGCGCTGGCGGCCCGCCACCGCCTGGCGGTGATCGAGGACGACCCGTACAGCGATTTGTTCTACGACCGCGAGCCGCCGCCGCCGCTGAAGGCGCTTGACCAGCACGGCGGGGTGATATATCTGCGCACTTTTTCAAAGATTGTTTTTCCGGGACTGCGGGTGGGCTGGGTGGTCGCCCCGGAGGCGGTCATCCACCGCCTGGCGCAGGAGAAGCAGTATGTCGATCTGCACAGCAACAATTTGGCCCAGTGGCTGCTTTACAAGTTCGCCGTTTCCGGGGGGCTGGACGAGCATCTGGCGACCGTCCGCCGAGAATACCGCCAGCGGCGGGACGCGATGGCCCAGGCGCTGAGACGGTTCGCCGGCGAGCGGCTGAGCTACGCGGCGCCGGGCGGGGGCTTTTATTTCTGGTGCCGGCTGACTGCTCCAGGTCTTACGACGAGGATGCTGCTGGCCGAGGCCGGCCGGCAGGGGGTGAGCTTCGTGCCGGGAGATGCTTTTTATCCGGGCGCGGAGGGAGAACGGGAGTTCCGCGTGTGCTTCGCGACGAACGGGCCCGCGGAGCTGCAGGAGGGGATCAAGCGCCTGGCGCGGGCCGCGGCCCAGGCGGAGAAGGGCGGCGGCCAGACTCAGCGCGGCAGCTCCGCGCCGCTGCCGCCGATAATATAAGAAGACGATTAACGGCACGATTTGCCTTGTCGCGCGCGGCAGCTCTATCGCCGCTTGCGCGTCTGCGGATAAGCAGGCACACTCCGCTTTAGCGGCGATGTGGTCGCTTATGCCTGAAGGGCGAGACGCGCTGTAAGACTTGCGCCGACTCAGCCGTACCGGCGCCAAACGGGCGTCCATGCCCGTTGTCGCCTCGCCCGACCGTCCATGGTCGGGCGTA